>CALJMC010000068.1 GCA_937982385.1 uncultured Rickettsiales bacterium
AGAACACGATATTCCTGAGTCATTGTGTCTTTCTAGTTTTTGTTGGCTTCGAAGCCGCACATACTGTGCGTTTCTCCGCTGTCGCTTGCGCGACGCTCTCGGCAGGCTCGGACGTACTGTCCTCGCATATTACATTTCTGGTCACCTACGCTTTGCGACCGCAAAGCCGCCGACCATTCGGCGGATTAAAATTTGTATGATTTTAATCTCAAAATAATCAAACTAAAGCCGACGATGACCCAATGAAATCTCACTATGGCTGCTTCCTTTCGGACCTGACCGAATTAACAAGGACATCGCCCACCGTCGACCATCGACACTATAGACAGACTGTCCATCATTGCCAAGAGCCATCTTCATCATTTTTTACTCTTTTTGGATTCACTAGCAATCTTTGATTACATCCGTTATAATAGTGGCATGAAATTACGTACACTCCTTTCCATCACCGCAGTTTTATGTGCCCCCCTCTCCGCTCAGGCTGATGAGGCGCTGAACACACGTGCGGAAGAATATCTCAATACACTCACCACCATCAAAACACCGTTTACACAGATTGCACCAACAGGTGAAACGGCAACAGGAACCTTCTATCTCAAACGTCCAGGGCGTATGCGTTTTGACTATGATGCGCCAGTGCCCGTGGTAATTGTTTCCACAGGTCGCACGCTGACCTATCATGATACGGAGCTAGACCAAATCACCAACGTCCCAATCGGCGGGTCACTCGCAGGGTTCTTAGCAAAAAAGAAAATAGATTTCTCTGATGATATGCTGGAGATTTTAGAGAGCAAAGAGGAAGCAGGCATCGTCACCATTAAAATCCAACAGCGCAAGAAGCCAGATGAAGGCAGCCTCACACTCGAATTCACCACGGCTCCCTATGAATTAAAAAGCTTTATTACCGTAGATAATAACAAACAAGAAACCATCATTAATCTTGGTGACGCTGAATATGGCGTAGCGATTGAGAAAAAACTCTTCCAACCACCCACCCGCAGCATCTACGATAAAAAATACAAGCGATAAACTGCCACTACTTATATGTTGACGCGAAACAGTGATTCAGCACTTCTTTGTTATAAATCTCAATAGGCATCCCGGGATATTGATAGGCGAACGCAATGTTCCGCTTCACATGTGCCAGCAACACGGGGTCTTTTGCAATTTCTGAATTGGTTATCAGTCCCATCACCGAATGCTTCGCCATCCCTTGATCGCGCAATGCAATAATGGAATCACTCGCATCGGTAATGCCATAGCAATAATCTTTAATTTTATCATCTTCAGGCGTACAGGCCGTCACATTCGCCACTGCCACTAATAATATTAGGTATTGTTTCATATTTTTTCCTTATCCTTATAACTGCAATGCACAAATCGCGCCATTGCTTGCTCATCCATGGTCAGGAGACCATGTCAGCCTTGAATGTAGCGCAGGAGCGCGGAGCAGCGGCAATTATATATCGCACATATCCGTCTTTTTTCAATCATCACAGGCGCTGTCGCTACAGCTCAAAAGAGCAAGAGCTTTATAATGACTTCGTAAAAACAACACTTAATCATTTTAACTCACCATTGTCACACAACCTTAACATAACTTTTACGAATCACATGGTATATTAATAATAGTTAAACACAACATCTAGTAAGGAAAACGCTCATGGCTGGAATCGACAATGTATCAGGACAAGAAACACTGCATGACATTAGCGCGCCAGAGGCTTCCCTTCCCACTGATTTCCTCACCTATATTAGGCCTATTGAAATTGATAATTGCGGCATCGCCTATGGTGTTTATTCTGAAGATGGCGCGCAACTTGCTATATTCGGCAGTTTCGACGCAGCATATTATTCCGCACGTCAGAACAACCTAACGCCTGTGCAAGTTCACTAGAACTACTTCACCACCACCTTATCACTACCTTCAGCTAACACTGTGCCGTCACGCGTAAGCTTATAATTCGCTACGAATGTGCCTTTAGGCAACGTGGCTTTGTTTCTATTTCCTATATATTTATAATAGCGCACCTTACTGTGAGTAATCGTCTCTGAGAGCTGAGACATCACGCTCCCTTCAGGATTTTTCAATGTCATTAAAAGCGTATCACCCGCTTGCACACCATAAAACTCTGCCCAATAGATCATGACAGGTGCTTTCGTACCTATCATTGATGTCGTTTTCTTGCGTGCCAAAATGCCTGACATATCGGGCATTGCATCATTAAACCCAGATGTTACATAACCTGTTGGCGTATAGGTTAGCTTTTTAAAGACAATTTGCTCCCACAATGTTTCACGTTGCAATGACAGCCCGCACGCGGCATGCATATTGCCTGCGGTGAAAGGGTCAATATGTGCGTCACCCTTACGCACAGAGATATGCAAATGCGGAAATTCTGTTTTACCAGATAACCCCACCTGCCCGAGTATGTCACCTTTGGAAACGCTGTCACCTTGCTTAACCTTCACACTGCCTTTTTTCATATGACAATATTGCGTTTCCCATCCATTGCCATGCATAATCGCCAAACCATTGCCGCATTCCTTATCTTTAATAGATGCAGGCGCAACAGAGTTCATTTCTTTATCTTCCATGCCATCACGCACACCACGAACCGTGCCTCCTGATGCCGCCAGAACATTCACACCACGCTTCATTTGCGCACGCGTACGCAGTGCAAAATCAGTCCCTTTGTGCCCATCATATGTCAGGCTGCCGCATGAAAAATCCATCACGTCATTATCCGCAGCATGATCAATATAATTTTGAATGAAACAGTCTTTTCCAATCTCGCAATCAAGCGGCATGCCCATAGAAAATACTCTGCTCGTGCGCACTGCTACTGGTGCCAGCTGTGCTTGCTTCACCAAAGGCGGTTTCTTTTTCTCCACAGAAAATGTTGGCACCTCTTCGACCGGCGTCTCAATTGCAGCCACTTCATGCGCTGGCGCAACCTCATCAGGCAGGTCACCCAGCACCTTCACTCCGACAATAATAGACGCAAGTGACAAGCCAACAATCGTCAATATTATGGTAAGTTCTAACGCACTAAAGCCCTGTTTATTCTTCATTTAACCTGCACCTTTTCTGTATGTTTGGCAATCACCGAGCCTGAACGCAATAATGTTGTTTTGCCTAAGTAAATTCCTTTTTCAAGCAACCCATGATTCTCAAGCCCAATATATTTATATATACGCGGAAGCGCCTCTTGGATAAAGAGCTTATCACGCGCCACTACCACACCGGAGGGAGAGATGAGCTTCACATGCACATTATCTCCTGATTTTACACCATAAAAAGACGTCCAAAAATAAATGCCATCTGCACCATAGGATAAGGTCTCTTTAGCCTGTATACGCGTCACGACATTATTTTGATCGGGCTGCACATCATTAAACCCAGCACCGATATGACCAGACGGCTTATAAATCAGTTTCTTTTGGACAGAAGACTCCCACAAGCTCTCGCGTTGAGGAGAAACACTACAAGGCGCATCTTTATCACGCGCTGTGAACGGATCATAATAGCGGCTATTTTTACGAACCAGCATATGCAGATGCGGGTATTCTGTGTTGCCAGACATGCCCACCTGTCCGAGTGGTTGACCCGTGATCACTTCGTCACCTTTGTTAACCTTCACGCTGCCCTGCTTCAAATGGCAATAGGTTGTTTTCCAGCCTGTGCCATGATCGACCACCACCATATTGCCACATTTACGCTTTTTAATGAGCTTGCGACGCATGGTTTTTGCATGCCCATCAGGCAGCAAATCGAACGATGCGGTAACCGTTCCGCCCGCCGCAGCCAGAACAGTGACGCCTTTTTCATAAAGCGCATAAGAACGCACAGCAAAGTCAGTGCCACTATTGCCGTTATAACTCAACGTTCCGCAGGTATAATCACTTAATCCGTCTTTCGGCGAATGGTCAACATAACTGCGGATATAGCAATCACTTCCCATGGAGCAATCAACGGGCAATCCCATTTCAAACGCATGCGCCGCACTTGCAGCTATCATGCAACCGATTATGGTTAAGAGTAAAATCCGCACCCTATTACGCCCCTCATTGATTGATTTTAAACCAGCCTCACGCTAACCTATCACACGAACATACAGCATGTAAATGAACCCTATGACCTCCTTGCCAAAAATAGATGAAACACCGACCCACATTGCACTGACGCTCAAAATGGATGGAACATTGGATGAGATGCTCACCCGCTACCCCCACCATACCGACCTACAGCACCTCAAAGCAATCGAGCTGGCAAAGGCAGGTCAACGTGAAGACGCACTGATTAGTTACCACAAGGCAACTAACTTAAATGATAAATATCATCCACTTATTCATTTTCAAGGCTCGCATTTATTTCTCGACAAAGCATGTGCACTCGACCACCTAGACCGCGCAGATGAGGCGGAAAAAGACTTTGAACATGCTGTATTTCTAGACCATCGCAATGAATTTGCCATGAACAAAATGCGCACAAGTCCTGCCAATACATTGAGCAACTACCACCCCTCCACTCCTCGTTTGCAGGATTATCACAATCGCATCAAGCTGAGTATGCATGGCTATCTGTTTAACGCTATCCCCACCAGCGATGGCGACACCCTTCCCTTTGATGATGATGTGCTAGGGCATGATGCCGCTTATACATTGCAAGAAAATGGCAACATCGTTGCAGCACGTAATGCCTATGAAACTCATCTTAAGAACCATATGCGCTGCCGGCATAGCTGGCATCATCTAGGACAATGTCATGTCATGCTCGGTGAACTTTATGAGGCAGTGCGCTGCTTCGGACGCTCAGCCAAGATTGAAGAATCCGTGCATAAGGCCTATCACACAGACGCCGCACGACATTTCACCAATCGCGGCATTATTTACCTGATGCAAGATGACTGGGACATGGCGCTCAATGATTTCAACAAAGCCCTCAACCTCAATAAAGGCGACCTGAAAGCAACCGAATGCCAAGTGATTGCCATGAATAAAAAGCACCCAAAACAGGAATCGTCTTTGCTTAGCCATGAACCACTCTTCATTAACAATTAATGATTTTACTGTACAGTCAGCACATAAACATTAGGAATTCCCATGAAAAATAGTGGCTTTAGCTTACTCGAGCTTTCAATTGTACTCGTCATCATCGGCCTCATTGCAGGCGGCATTGTCGCGGGGTCATCCATGATTCGCGCTGCAGAGTTACGGGCAGTGGCAACAGAATTCACACAATACCAAACAGCAGTGAATACATTCAGAGATAAATATCTTGGACTGCCTGGTGATTTAAAAAATGCGGAGCAATTTTGGGGCACAGCTCACGCCACTGACGCTACCTGTATCACTACCGCCTCAACAGGCATCGAAACCTGTAATGGCAATGGTGATGGAAATATGCTCTTTTCTACACGAAGTGCTGAACCTTATCGCTTTTGGCAACATCTCGCAAATGCAGGCTTAGTGAGCGGAGCATTTAACGGTGCCAGCGGAGCTAATAATGTTTACTACGATGCAGACATTGGTGAAAACATTCCAGAATCAAAGCTAAGTGGCGCAGGCTGGCATGCCTATCGTCACAATAGCTCTGGAGCCTATGGCGGAGACACTGCATCGTTTGAAGGAAACTTTGGAAATTTCTTTTTTTACGGAGGGAATCAAACAACCGACCTGCCTACCGATACAATTTTAACGTCCACTGAAGCGTGGAGCCTAGATAAGAAAATTGATGATGGAAAACCTGCACAAGGGAATGTGTGGTCATATCGATGGGCAACATGTACAGACGCTACAAACTTCTCAGAAATTACAGCAAATTATGACCTCGATGATGATTCACAAGCATGTTCTCTTATGTTCATCAACGCTATTTAAAAAAAGACAGCTCGGCAAAAACTGCCTATTTATTCTGCGTAAACTACCTGCTATAGTCTAATGATGAAAATCACAGGCAACTCTCCAATATCAAATTCAAGTGCAACCAAGAAAAAGTCGAAAGCGTCTGGCGCGTCGGGTTTTGCAGGATTGTTAGGCGGCGCTGAGGAATCCTCAGCAGTCAGTACCCCTGCAAGCATTGCAGGTCCATCCGCATTGGATGGCATGCTGGCACTGCAAGAAGTGTCGGATGAGGATGTGGGACAAAAGAGAGCTGTCCGTCAAGGACTCTCCACTCTCGACGCATTAGAGGATTTACGCTTGGCTATCTTGTTGGGTGAAGTATCTCCCACACAGCTTGAACGCATCCAAAAACGCATGGAACAACAACGTGGTGTCGTCATGGACCCAGAGCTTCAAGCCCTCATGAATGAGATTGAAGTGAGAGCCGCTGTAGAATTGGCGAAGCTGGGTAGATAGCTTCGCAAGCTCAAAGCTGATGCGGTCATGTTGAAAACGCGCATCTCCGATACCACCGACCTCGTAAATTACAATCCATCGTTAGCCCTATAACTTATATGCCAACAGGAGTTGGCGCGAGCCTTCAGCCCACGAAGTAGTCGCGTATCGTGAATTTAGGAAAATTCACGGACGCAATCAAAAAAACTGGCACAACCTTTGCATTGTTAAACGTGAAATATAAAAACGTTCTATAATCCGAAAGGCATGTCATGGCTCAATCTCTTCTCTCAATGCTAGCACCAGCACCCACTCAGGATGGCGCGCAGAACAAAGCAACGTCTGTGAATGCAGCATCTAAGAATGATGCATCAGGCGATGAGAATATAGCCAACGAATTCCGTATGCTGCTTGCTGATAATGCCGGCATAAAGGTGCTCCCTGCGTCTATAGAGACAGTTGAGATTGTTATCGATATTCCCGCTGAAGAGCTCATAACCATTGCCCTACCCACACCGGAAGACACATGGCTGCGAGTGAATGGTGATGAAGTGGTTGCGGCACCTCTTGAGGGCATCGCACACGAAGCAGCTATTGAACAGATTGAACTCGGGGCCGTGGTCATCGCCACTCCAAAACCAATACTCATAGAAGAAGGATATGTTCAGGAAGCACCATTATCTGCTGAAGCGCTCATTGCCATTCATACCGGCGAGAAAATATTGGTGGAAGCACCACGTACTGTGCTTGCAGATGACGTATTACCAAGTGAATATCTCTCATCAGCATTAACCAACACAACACCCTCAAAAACAGCCCAAAGCGCACCTATCATTCAAGCCAGCAGCTTGGAAGAAGTAGAGCAAGCGATCGCGCAGCTCATGCCAACCATTGATAAGGGCTCTATACAAAAAACAGACGCAGCTATTGCCACTAAAGCAACGACAGCGATGGACAGCATTGCCGCAGCATTGTTACCATCTGACGCGAACACGCCTAAGCAGCTTACTGCTGGAGGCGCAACAATCGCTGCTTCTGAGCTAGAAACAATAATGGATCAACGCATCAGCGAGGGCAAACCGGTTCCTGCAATACACATCACCGCTGATGGTGGAGTTATATTACCGGGTGGCGTTGAATTAACTGCGGAGGAAGTCGCCTCTTACCGCGATAATGGCGGTATCCCATCAGAATTATTCGATGTAGAGCAGGTGATTAATGACATGATTTCCGAGGAAGTTTCAAGTGCCAAACCATCTGACAATGCCGTCAAAATACAAGACACAGTCGCACCTGCAACGGCACATATTACAAATATTGAGCCAGCCGAAGCTGACATTACGCTCGCACGTGGCGAGAATATGAATGCAACGCGCACTGCTCCAACGGCTGCCGCTGCACAAACGGCAGCCCCCATCACACAAACAGCACGCCCTCGCGGTGAAACAACGCTTGATAATGTGCGCGACCAGCTCGACAAAATCGTGGCAAATCAATCAACAGCGCCAGACACCGCGACTAACAAAAGCAATGTTGCAGATACTCTACTTCAACGCAGCGAACGCTTTAGTCAAATCATTCAAAATGCACAAATGGGCGTGATCGATGAGTTACTACCTACGCCGCAAGCGGCAGTAGCCCCCAAAGCAACCGGCGCTGAACTCGCCGCCGAATTCTCCCAAACCGCTGACACATCACTTATGATTGGTAGCGAAGGCGATGAACTCTCATCAAGCCGTGAAGCACGACGCCCCGATTTCTTACAAGCACGTCAGCAACAAATGCCTGCTGAAAACCCTGTTGATCAGGTGAAGGTGCAGATCAAACAAGCCATTTCAACAGGACGTGATGAAATTCGTATCCGCTTGCACCCAATGGAACTTGGCTTGGTCGATGTAAAACTAGATATTGCAGCCGATGGTCGCGTGCAAGTGACAGTATTGGCAGATAACCGTGAAACACTTGATACCCTTCAACGTGATGCAAAAGCATTAGCTGAGGCACTTGCAGAAGCAGGCTTAGAGGCTGACACAGGATCCATGCAATTCTCCATGAGTCAAGACGGAGAAGATGGTTCTGAGGCACAAGCACAGCGTGATGCAAAAAATGTAGACTTACCAGAAGATCGTGCTGAGGAAGATACATTCCAGCCCGGCATATTAGCAGAACAAGAATGGACAGTCTCAGAGGGACTGGACATCAAAGCATAACAAGAGACATACAGAAAGAAGGATAATAACATGGTAGATTTTTTAGGCTCAGCAGATGTCGCAAGCTCGATAGAGCAATCCATTAACCCCTCAAGTGCAGAGATAGGTCAACAGCAACTCGCGGGGGATTTCCAACAGTTTCTAACATTGCTCACCACGCAGCTGCAAAATCAGGATCCAACAGAACCACTGGATACCAATGAATTCACCAATCAGCTAGTATTGTTTGCCAGTGTAGAACAACAGCTTGCCTCCAACTTAAACTTGGAAGAACTGGTGAACATTCAGAAAAATAATGGCAGCATTGATGCCAGCGTCAATTATATCGGACGCTATATCGAGACCGAAGGCAATGCGGGCGTATTAGAAAACGGTGCAGCAGGATTCATTTATGAGCTCGAGCGCTCTGCTGATGATGTAGATGTGAGCATCCTAGACAGCTCGGGACGCGTGATGTTTAGCGGCCAAGGCAGTGCGAATGTTGGAAAAAATGTTGTCGTATGGGATGGCATCAACAGCACCACTGGTGAAACCGCAGACCCTGGCACCTATTATATCAGCGTCGCCGCAACAGATTCTCAAGGGCTCAATATTGACGCCACCACCTATACTACCGGTCGCGTGACAGCCGTTGAATTAAACGCAACAGGTCAGATCACACTAGAAGTGGGAGACTTGGATGTTTTCGCTGAGGACGTGACAGCGATTAGAGAAGGGTCAACTATCTAAAATACGTATTAAATGCCATCTACATTCCTAAATGGCACGGTTATTGAATAGTATAAACCACCAAACCCCCGTTGCAAAAAGCAACATAACCCCGTTGCACGCAGCAACACACAATAGAAGAAGCATTTAAGCTTAGGAGGACATTATGTCATTATATGGAGCACTATTTACAGGCGTATCAGGTCTAGGAGCCCAAGGGCAAAAGATTGGTATTATCTCAGATAATATCGCGAACGCTAACACCATTGGATATAAACAAGCAGAAGCAAATTTTGAAACACTTGTGGTCACACAAAGTGGATCTCAGACTTACTCACCAGGTGGTGTACGCGCCACAGCACGTTATGCTGTCGGTGTGCAAGGGCTTCTCTCTTCAACCTCCGTATCAACCGATGTCGCGATTTCTGGCAATGGCATGTTTGTTGTAAATAGTGATTCAGATGGCTCAGGTCAGGCACTCTACACACGTGCAGGGTCATTCAGAGAAGATGAAAGCGGAAACTTCCAAAATGCTGCTGGATTCTATTTGCAAGGATGGCCGCTTAGCCGTGAAGGTTTGCGCCCAGGTGAACCTGGTAATTCAAACACCACACCTGCTGCCAATATTGACAGTTTAGAAACCGTGAATGTTTCCTCGACAACAGGTGTTGCAGCCGCAACAACGAGTGTTGAACTAGGTATTAATTTACGTGCAAGTGAAGATGTCTTCCCTGGCTCAGGTACTAGCATTGTAATGGATGGCTTTTCTGAAAGTAACTTCGGAATTTCATCTGATGAAATTCTTGCACCCGATGAGTTCTCACTTACTGACCCTTCTTATGCGCTCTCTACACCCAATGGCATTGCACGTGGTGATCAGATGACCGCAACTACAGGATCAGGCCTTGTTTATGATTATGAATATGGTGGTTTTAGTATTGGTCGTCAGGTCATTGCATCAGGTCCAGCCAATATGGGTGACAACTTAGTCGATCTATCAGCAAATACCATCCCTGCTGGTGATTTGACCATAGCAAACGGTTCGAATGTCGTCACTATTGATGCCACTGCGCATGGCTTAGTCACGGGTGATAGTGTTCGGATGGAAATCGTAACATTCTCCGGCGCAAGCAATATTCCCCTAGATGAAGTCAATGGTGAACAAGTGATTACGGTAATAGACGCAAATACATTCAGCTATACCGTGCCAACCACTGCAGCTGTTGCACATTCCAATGCAGCAGGTACATGGACAGACAGATTATTCACAGGTAACGTGCTTGATGCGAACACCACAACACAGGCGTTCTTTGTAGATACGGATTTGAATAACTACACCGAAATCTCACGAACCTTTACCATTACAACGCAAACACTTGGCACAACAACCTTCTCTTATACTCAGGGTTCACCTCAATCGTCTGCGGGTCAATTTAACAACCTCGACAACCTAGCAACAACGATTGATTTTGTAGATGGTCTCTCAGCTCGAGTTGTTGAAGGACGTTTAATGATCGGCGCAACAGATGCGAGCGAAGAAGTAACCTTTGCCAATGGTGACGTAAGCGGCACCGCATCGCTTCGTGGAATTGACTGGATTGAAGAACTTGGCGTAGCAGATATTGGAGCTGGCGCACGCCGCTTCTCAACCCTCGCTGGTTTGGCAGAAATCGTCAATGAAGACCAAGGTGTAACCGCAGTTGTCGCCGATCCAACTGGCGCCTCAACGCTTGAATTACGTGTGGATGATCCACTCGACACAATTCAATTCACTGATTTCCTCAGCACTCCCCTCGCTCTAGGACCAAACCCATTGGAAATCACGGCTCGATCAGCTGTGACTGGCCCGGGTGTCGTAACCATCCAAGTAGTACATAATGGTCATGGCTATAGTGCAGGTGGCAATATTTCACTCTCAGGTCTCATTGATGCAGGTGGCGTATCTGCCGCACAAATCAATGCATTCCATAGTGTTACTAATGTGATTGACGCCAACACATTCCAAGTTGAGATTGCAGTCGCAGATACGTCATTAGTAACGGTTGGTGCAGTAAATGGTGGCATCACAGGTGAAATTCAACAAACGAACCAAGGTAGTTTGCTCGCTGAATTTGGAATGGCACCTTCCCTAAATGGCGGTACATATACGCGCGGTGACTCGGGCGTCCTAGGGCCAGAATATGATGCATCAGGTGTCAATGGTCAAAATATTGCCTCAGGTGACATTGATGCGCAATTCAGCACCACCACACGTATTTATGACGCACTCGGCACCGCGCATGATGTACGTACCAGCTTTATCAAAATCGACACTAATGAGTGGGCAGTTGAAGTCTATTCCGTTGATCCAAGCGAAGTGAGTACTGGTCTTGTCGATGGTCAGATTGCAGTCGGTACGATTATCTTTAACGGTGATGGTAGCTTAAGAGAAATCAGCAGCTCATTGACAGATGACATCAATGTAAACTGGACCAATGGTGCAGAAGCGAGCAACATTGCACTTGACCTTGGTACAGCTGGACTTCCATCAGGCACAGTTGGTGCTACCGTGATTGGTGACATTGACGGACTTACACAGTTTGACTCTGATGAATATAACGATATCTTCGTGCGTCAGAATGGTGCAGCAATCGGTGAACTCGTTAGTGTTACCATTGATGATGAAGGTTTCGTCGTAGCCAGTTATGACAATGGTGAGAGCCAAGCCATCTATCAACTTCCAATGGCTGACTTCGCCAATGTTGATGGCCTGACACCAATTTCTGGTAATGTCTATGCCGAATCACGTGAATCTGGAGACCTCTTCCTCCGTGAAGCGGGCCAAGGTGGCACAGGTGAATTCGTATCCAGTGCACTTGAACAATCCAATGTCGATTTAGCTGCACAGCTCACTGATATGATTGTGGCGCAGCGTGCTTACCAAGCCAACACCCGAGTAATTTCAACATCAGATGAACTACTCGAGCAGCTGAATCAGATTTAACCCTATATGATATAGGTTAGCCTATGTCTCACTTTCTAACTCCTCCCCTTGCCCGGTTGCATTTTTCATGTAGCCGGGTCTTTTTTGGTGCATTGCAGCAAAACCAATTATTAATTATCGTTTAACATTGACATCAACCCGCTCTAAGTCTAGGCTGAAGCTCAATCGGGAAGTATAAATCCGAAATATAAACATCATTTCTATGGAGCATGGTTAAGTTCACATGACTTACAACCATAAATTATTAAGTAAATTCAATCTAATTGGTGATTCTGCATTGATGACCGACAGCGTAACTGCTGAGGAAATCGATCAAATGATGTCCAATCCAGATTATCTGCGCCAATCTTCTTCGCTCATCAATGATGCGCTGAAGAAAGGGTTTGATGTGCTTCAACTCGCAGATGGTAACATTGTGATGACAGGTGTCAAAACAGTTGTCTATCAATATCAATGGGATGAAGAACAGCAGAAACTCACTAAGGTCACTGCCAAAGACGCAAAAAATAAATTATCTGCTCCCAAAATTGATGAGCCAGAAGACGAAGACGCGTAGATACTGCCCTCCTATTCACAAAAAACACTTCACCTACTTATTCAGCGCTCCACCTATGTGCAGCATCTCTTGCTTAACGGCTAAACCCGTCTTATCATCCGTTTCCACATAAAGTGCGCAGACCGTCGCCTCACCCATCGCGGGGGCTAAACGTGTACGTTTCATCTTTTGTGTAAAACGTGTAAGCGGCGCCTCTGGGTCAAACCCAATCACGGAGTTATAGTCTCCGCACATGCCTGTGTCCGTCTGATAGGCTGTACCCTTTGGCATAATCCTCGCATCTGCGGTCGGCACATGGGTATGACTCCCCACCACCATACTAACGCGCCCATCTAAAAACTGACCAAATGCCATTTTCTCTGAAGTGGCTTCAGCATGCACATCAACAATAATCGCATCGACATTCACGCCTAATTTCACACCGTCCAACGCCGCATCAACAGCAGCAAACGGACAGTCCAAATATTCATTGTGAAAAACTTGCCCCAAAATATGAATCACCATAATCACCTTCCCGCTTGGTAAGCGGTGTTTCACAACCCCACTACCAGGCGTACGTGGCGGAAAATTATGAGGGCGCAACAAACGTGGCTCTGATGCGATATAGCCGATAATATCTTTTTGATCCCAAATATGATCACCACCGGTGATAACATCCGTACCCGCTGCAAACAAATCCTCACAGATAGATTTATTCACTCCAAAGCCAGATGCCGCATTATCTGCATTCACCACCACCGCATCTAGCCCGCGCTCTTTGCGAAGTTTTGGTACGGTCTCTAGCACTGCTTCACGCCCTGAACGTCCAACGATATCTCCACAAAAGAGTAATTTCATATAATAAGCACTTTTTCATCTGTTACAACGGAGTGCAGTCTTACATCATGAAGCTCATTTGGCAAGCCCTCATCCCAGCACTGCCACGCATAGCCCAAGCCAATTAATAGCGGAGAATGCCCCTCATCATGCAGTGCGGCAATCGCTTTGTCATAAAAGCCACCGCCATAACCCAAGCGATACCCAGACTCATCAAACGCGACCAATGGCAATAATATGATATCTGGCACACACCGCGTAGCACTTTTAGAAGGTGCGGGAATATTATAACGTCCGTTTTCCAATTCTGACGGCGCCCCATGCCACTGCCTAAACGACATCTGATTCACACTATTAATACGAGGGAGCGCAACAATACCACGCTCCAAACGTGATTGCATATAAGCCTCAGCAGAAATCTCGTTCTTTACAGGAATATAGCCTGCAATCACTTTTCCGCTCGCTTGCTCAGCCAGATAGCCATCAAGCTGTGCGCATAACTCAGCGCTAGCATGTATCACTTGATCACTTGTATGTAATATGCGTTCAGCCAACATACCAATTCGAATCGTCGCTTTATCCATTAGGCAGCTTTCTCCATCTGTGTTGGCTTCTCCAATGCAAGCAATGCACGCTTATAAGGCACCCCCCACGCAAAACCACCAAGCCCTCCACCTTTACCCACCACACGATGGCACGCCACAATCAGCGGCACAGGATTAGTCGCACAGCCAGACGCCGCCGCACGAAACGCCTTCACATTGCCCGCACGTTCGGCAAGTTCACTATACGTCACCGTTTCACCAAAAGGAATATCTGCAATCGCTTGCCAGACTTTTTGCCTAAACGGGCTGCCAGACATCACAATATTCACCGACCATTGCGTCAATGCACCATTCAAAAATGCTTTAATGTCATCTGTTGCTGTGTTCGGCGCATCATCACGCACCCAATGTGGCTCCACCACCTCGGACACATCATCATGAAATGGACGAATCGCCACCACCCCTTGCGCACAGCAAGCAACCATAAGCGGTTGGCTAGCATCCAATGTATTTTCAACAACACTATAGGTAATATCAAGCGCAGCATAGTCTACTGCTGAAAGAAATGTAATCTTCATTTTAGTCTCCTTTATCGGCAACTATAGGAACCTCTGTACAACCCTCACCCACTTTGTCATCCCGTGCTACGACACGGGATCCACCTTGCTGCACTATAGATAAAAGATGGATCCTGAATCAAGTTCAGGATGACAAACTATAGTAAGTAATCGGTTTTGCAGAGATTTCTATGACCCTGTATTCCTACTAGAAGTGCTGAGCATTGTCATCAAATCTTAACATAACGATTCTTAATACCATGCTATAACAGCTTCATAACAAACTGAAAGGAATAAGAAAATGACAAAAAATATACCTATTGGGAATACCAAACCAACCCCGTCGCCTATAGAAATAGATCCTGCAACTGGAGAGGAACTGCCACGTTTTAATGTTATGGGAGATCCCATAGGAACTGATGTAACATTTGAAAAAATGGAACAAGACCTAGAGAACGATGTTCAACAAGGTGAAGCGCTAGAGGGCGCAAGCCGCTAAGCTCTAAGCCAACTCAGCAATATCTGCCATCACACCATGCGGCAGCGATGTCATCCCTGCGGATAACGTGGGGGTGATTTTTTGTGGCAACCTCGAAATCACCTCATCCGCCAGCGCAATAATTTCATCAGATGCAGGTGCATACGGCGCGAACTCGGTGACGCATTGCCCGTGCATCATACTAGATGCAAATGCGACACGATTACCCAGAATCGTTGCTGAATCACCAATTTCTTTGCGCATCGTATGGAAAATCTTCGATTGCGTATTCACACGATTCATCACCAAATGAAACGGTACATTCTCAGCCTTACATAAATCAATGGTGGCTTGCGTTGCCCATAAATCGGTTGGGCTTGGCTGCACTGGCACCAAAGCCAAATCAGCTGAACGCACGGCTGTGCGCGCCTCTGTCTCCACATGCGGTGGCGAATCAATAATCACAATATCATGATGACCAGATAAACGCTCAATTTCTTGATTCACACGCCAGCCCGACACGGCAGAGAAACTCAAACCCGTCTCGGCTTTGCCGTAGGTTTTCTCACGTTCTTTAAACCAGCGCGTCATACTACCCTGCGGGTCAATATCAATCACTGCGGTACGATAGCCCAAATCACTCATCACCACCGACAAATGCGCGGCAATGGTAGTTTTACCCGCCCCACCTTTTTGCTGCGCTACTGTAATGACAAATTGATTCATTGACTCCGACCCTTTATATACTAGACAACGCCTAGCATAGAAACCGACATAACTGACTGTCAAACGAGTGCAGCAATGAACAAGATTAACCACACAGAAATCTCAGACGCTGCGACAAAATTGTCAGAAGGCAAATTGGTCGCCCTTCCCACGGAAACCGTTTATGGCTTGGGCGGCGATGCGGAAAATGCTGAGGCAATTGCTGACATTTTCGTCACCAAAGGCCGTCCATCAAACAACCCGCTCATTGTGCATGTCGCTAACAAAGCCATAGCCGAACGCTATGTGCTATGGAATGACATGGCCGGGAAGCTCTCAGATGCTTTCCACCCCGGCCCCCTTACTCTGGTGCTCCCACTCAAACCTGACGCACCGCTCGCCCCCGCCATCACCGCAGGGCATAATAGCGTCGCCATTCGCATCCCTGCGCATCCTATCGCTATGGCATTGCTCACTGAATTCGGACGTGGCATCGCCGCACCCAGTGCCAACCGTTCAGGACGCATTAGCCCCACCCGCCCCCAACATGTAGCAGCAGAATTTGCAGGACGCGCACTTCAACCCGCCATCATTCTCGACGGTGGAGCAACGGACGAAGGGCTAGAATCCAGCATTGTCGATTGCAGCACCGAACCTCCCCGCCTCCTCCGTGCAGGCACCCTCACCTTCGATGAACTAGCAGCCATCATCCCATCACTCACACACACCAACACAACCAACAACATATCCCCCAATGCTCCTGGCATGCTCACAAGCCACTACGCCCCCAATGCACAGATACGACTCAACGCCTTAGAACCCCACAAAGGCGAAGCCTATCTGGCATTTGGCGAAACATGCTCATCAAAAAAATTAGCTATCGCCGCTAAATGCTTGAATTTAAGCTCATCAGGCGATATAAAGGAAGCTGCACACAATTTATTTGATGCATTAAGAACCGCTGATGCATTGGGCGTTAATACCATTGCAATAGCGCCAATACCCCACCAAGGCATTGGAATTGCAATAAATGATAGGTTGGCGCGTGCGGCTGCACCTCGTAAGAAGGCGCACGAATAAATAACGGGAGAAAACTATGAAAAGAGAGCAATTTTTAACGCTCATTTTAACAATTGTCGCAGTAATAGCAGCCTATGTGGTGCTAAAACCTCGCGTCGATGGTGAAGAATATGTTGGCGATGGCTTTGGTGCCAATGCACGTCCAGTCTATGTTGGCGGCGAGCAAAAAGCTCCGGCACATTCAGCAGGTGATGCGCTACATCACGGCGAAGATGGTCATGAGCATGATGTATTAGATGACATCATTAAAAAAAACACAGATTCCAACTAAATTATAATAAGCAAACTCGCACATGGGTATCCCCCGCGGGTTTGCATTATGGTCCCGACCCCTCCTCAAAGTTTGACACACGAGTCGATCACGTGATGGCGCATACGCGTCCTAACTCCCGCAAACGCAAACATTCCATATTCATTGAAAAAAGCCGCAACGGCGTGCTATCCCTGCTAGACTATACATGGGAGATACGCGGCCCGCCCGAACGCCAAGGAGGCAGAAACGGGCGCGATGTTTATACAGTTGATATCAAACAAAAAATCGGCGAAGATGGACAGACCAATATCAAACTCGTCATGGAAGATGACGTTTATGTAGTCACTGCCTATCCAGTATTTAATTAAGATAACCGCATACCACATGTACGAACAGGATGTTCGCACCAGCCATGAGCTCGCAAAAGCGACGCATCGTGCTTATGGCGCGTTTTAACACAACTTGCGGAGGGCAGGAGCCCATAGCAGGCGCGATTAAAAAGAAAAACAATGGAAACAGAAAAAGAACATACAAGCGTAATAGGATGGTGCCCTGCTTGCGACGAGGGCAACCTTCACGCCATCACACTCTCAGGCCTCACAAACCCCGCCACACTCTGCGAGGAATGCGAAGCACTCTGGCTAGGCGACGAAGTCCCCAACGCCGAACAGTTCTGGCAACTCTCCCGCTACATCCGCGAACATGGCAACACCCCCATCAAGCGCAGAATTCCCTACGATGACGACAGCTGTAAAATGGAAGAATGGTGAAGAGGCTCCCAGACCAATGACGCTCCCAATATATGACCAGAATGAACCCAAAATACTGGGCGCACCATCAGCCCACGACATGATTTTGCACTGCCGTTTCAGTGAAAACTATAGACGCAATTCAATTTTCCATAAAAAACTATTGGCAAGCACGCATAGTCTTTGCTATAAGACCTGACCATTATGGTTTTTACGTGGTATTCCTCAGTAGCTCAGTGGTAGAGCAATTGACTGTTAATCAATCGGTCGCTGGTTCGAATCCGGCCTGGGGAGCCAACTATTTCAAATACTTAGGCACGCCTTAGCCACCGTACGCGAACCCTATGGGGCACTGGCGGGGCACTAATTGTCAACAATTGACAATTGCACTCCATGATTTTTAAGCCTCTGCTTTCACCAATATCTTTCACAAAAGCATCATGCCCCAGCTCTTTCTCCCAAGAAAGCCTGCGTAAAATACAACTGAGAAAGCTTGCTTCAACCTTCTCAGCACCTACCAATTATCAATAGACCTAATAACTCCAAACTAGACCCAATCAAAAGGTTTACGATAATTTGATGAAGTCCAGTCCCATAAGTCTTCATATTTCTGTAACATTAATGTGCTAAAGTGCTGTTCTTATTAAGAATCAGGTGAACCTGCAAAGAATGCACAGCAACGAAGAACAAAAGATAATCGAGTTAGCACGTCAACACGGCAGTAATGCCTCTGATGAAGATTTGCGGGCCATGTGGTCTGCCTGTAAAGCACAAGGAGTATCAATAGATGGTTTAATGGCTATGATAGAAGATTCAGCGCTTACGGATGCTATTGAGAACGAGGGAATTCATAACCAGGATTTCGACGTGCAAGATGCCAAGGCACAAAAAAAAATTAGTAATGCGAAACGCGCAGATGCACTAGGAACAACAACTGACGGCAAATTGACAGGGTCAGTTGAAAAATCCAAAAAGCAGTTTGGTAACTATATGAAACAGTGGCTAGACGCAATGGCTACACGTTTAAACCTAGAGCCAAAGAGTCAGGAACTGTACGAAGCCTTTCTGGAAGGAACAGGGCTTACAAGACATATAAGCATTGATGATGTAGCTGCTTTATCGACACAGGATAATGAGGGGATTTATCATGCCATGCCCAGCAGTCACCTATTGGACTATCTTGTTATCGAAGTACATCGCTCTGAAGATGTATCCTTTTATAGACAACATTTTCGCAATGCTGGTCTTGATACTGAAGCTGATAGTGATCGTTTAATTGATCTAGACGTAGCTGTTTCGCCGCGTCACGTTTTACCTTTGGAAACCCTAATGTGTAAAGCCATTTTAAACAGAACTATGGCACGTCAGAATGTTATAATGCAAGACGTTGCGAACCAGTCTGGTCTCGATGCTAGCACGATTAGTAATTATTTATCTCCTGTATTTAATGCAGTGCCAGTTGCGGATAAAACCTTGTTAGCATTTGCGGGTGGAGATGAGTCTAATAAGCACCTGTTAGATCAGTTCGCACATAATTATGTATTATACCCTGATGGTATAAATTCCATGAAACAGCTTGTCAAAGCAGTGCACCAAAAAGCTGGATTATATCCTCAATCTGAAATGCTTACATTAGGCGTAGATAACTTTGCACACTCCCATAATCAAGGATTCAAAACACGCGACTTAATACTTATAAAATCATGGCTTTCCGAGCATATAGCAGATAACCGTTATGCCCACATTGGAGTGACTGACGACACATTAAATCAGTGGTCTTTGGAAGGCATTCCTACTATATCGCCTGCACGGTTGGAACAAGACGTTGTGTCAGCATGCAAAACTGTTGATTATCCAGAAGGTTTTAATAACTTACATGACATAATGACATTCGTGAAGCATGCAGAAGGTAGAACAATACTAGATATTGGTGGTGAGTTAAATATTACGAATATTATTCAAAAAATAAATCCAACTCATAAGACTAAATTTAGTAAAGATGAAGCGTTGCGTTTAGAAGACTGGCTAATAAAAACATTTGAAACTGATAAATATACTAACGCTGAGATGCCTAATTCGAGCGTTATTAATCAATTAGTTAAAGAAAAAACAGCAGGTTACAAAAAACCTTCGACCTCAGATGAGGTAAAGAAGCTATTTCATGAAAAGTACGCTGGAGAGCTTAATACGCCCCACAAACTGGTACGTTTTATCGCTGCTGTAGAACGTAAATCAATGGAAAAGCTCGGTCTTATGCTTAAAATCGATAAATTAAGCGACAAAGTTAACCCCAAACATGTCTCTAAATTATCTATCGATGAAGCAATAAATTTATCAGACTATGTTGTGAATATTTTACAAAATGAGCGTTATCACGACATTAACAAGCCAAGCGAAGAAGAGGTAAAACGACTTATATGTTCAGAGCTTAGCAGTAGTCAGGCAAGACCTCTGAATAAAGAAGAAGTAGAATTGTTTTATGCAAGTCTAGATGATCAACCAACAGAAAATCTTCCAAAACTATTGAAATTTTTGTCTGCATCAGACGGTAAGTCCGTCACTGAAT
>CALJMC010000069.1 GCA_937982385.1 uncultured Rickettsiales bacterium
ATGAGAATATATGGATAGGGCTCTTTGAGCAAAGTGGCAGTTTAGCACTGCTCGTCTATCTATGCTTGGTGCCCATGGAGGGACTTGAACCCCCACGTCTTGCGACACTAGAACCTAAATCTAGCGTGTCTACCAATTTCACCACATGGGCACATGCAGAATAGTCAGCATAATCACCATATTTACTGGGATTGCAAGTATTTTATAGTCGTTTTTTGTGCATTAGTGTATTTTTATTAAAATAGCAGTTGTTAATAAAGTGTTAATAGTATATATAGTTATGCATAGATTATTAATCTTTATTTAATCTTTAGTTAAGAAATAATAATAAAAATAACTGTTGGAGGACAGACAATGAAAGAACAAACATACGAAAACCCACAACTTGCAGCAACAGCTGAGGTGGTATCATCTTACCTTTTGAATCATAAGGTAGATATGGCTGAATTGGAAAATGTGATTGATTGCGTCTATAATGCATTTGAACGACTTGAGAGCGAGAACTCTGTGGATTCAGCTAAGGTTGCCAACCATTCTGGGGTCGCTATTGAAGATTCTATTACCGACGAATATATTATTTGTTTGGAAGATGGAAAGCGCCTTAAAATGTTAAAGCGTTATTTGCGTAATAATTATAACATGACGCCTGAAGATTATCGTAAGCGTTGGGGGTTGCCTGCTAACTATCCTATGGTTGCGCCTAGTTATGCTGCAAAACGTAGTCAGCTTGCGAAGGATATTGGTTTGGGAAAGCAGTCGGCGGCGCAGAAAAATCCTGCCAAGCGTCTCAAGGTGATGAAACCTAAAGTTGAAAAATTGAGTAATGATTTGCCGCAAGGTGATTTGCAAATTGTTTCATCAACGGATGTGATGCGCGCTCGCGCCGTTTAGTTGTAAACAATAACATAACTATAAACTAGTCAGTGACTGAAAGGTTGCTGGCTAGTTTTGTTTGCCTGTGGGGAAGAGTTTTCTCACGTTGCTGCCGCCAGTATTAGCTAATTGAGCTTTGGTTGTGCTGTTAGTGGTTTGGGATTGTTCGTTTTTATAGGCTTCCCAAAGCTTTGTGGGGTTGCTTTCTGTCGTAAAAATAGATGTTGCGCCCTTAGGGCTTTGCTGCATGTTAAGTTCGTTTTCAAATGCTTTTTTAAAGTGATCCGCAATGAATTCATTCATGGGTGCTAGATCGCGTTGTGATACATAGCCCGTTTTGGCGCCGTCAATAACTTCGTAAGCGTTTTGTTGGGTGAGTGGGTCCTGCTCTGCAAGGGAGTATATGGCTGTTTGTCCTGTGCTTAGATGCATGCAAGCAGCAACGTAGAGTCCTGTGCGAAATGTTATTTGTTCATCCGTACTGCCGTTTGGCGTTGATTTGTTCGCAGTGTCTTTAATTTTCTGCATGTCACGAATAAATTTTTCGAGGGCTTCGCCCGTGAGAGCTGTATCATTAGTCGTCATATTCAACGCCGTATTCCTCATGCATTTGCTGCTTGAGTTCTTCTGGGGCGCTTTCGCCATAGCCTGAATGCAGGATTTCACCGAAGTCTTTGAGGTCGAATATATCGGTCCCATTCATCGCGCGATCAAAGGCATTGCGTTTGACGGAGTCTAGTTTTAGGAAGAACCAGCTTGCCATTTTATCATCTGGTGTTGAGCGAATGTAATAGACAAGTGCGCGTTGCTTTGCGATTTTATCTGCGAATCCCATAATTTTCTCCAGTTATGAACGGCGTAAGCCTGAGAATTTTTCTGTTAACCCTTTAACTTTAGCCTTAAATTTCTCAAATTGCATTACATTCTCGATTCTGCGACGCAAAAATGCCTCAGTTTCTTCGAGTGTGTCCGATTCGTCATTCAACCAGACGAATAAGGTGGCGCTATAGACTTTGGCGAGGGTGGCGCGTTTGGTGTAGAAATTAAAGTCGGTTGAGGTGTCGCCCGCTAAGTGCCACATTTCATCCATAGTGCAGGCGAGGGCCTTGGCAGAGCGTGCGGCATGTTGTGGCATCACCATATGTGCAATGGCGCGGCGTACGGCTTCTTTGTGTGGGTTGTGCTGATGCAGGCGCGTCATGACGATACATGCAATACGGTCGCGAATGCGCATGTTAGAGAGTTTTGCATTAGCTAGTTCGTCTGCCATGCTTTCATCTGCTTTATGTGTGAAATAATCAATGACATCAGCGGGTGAGGTGCCAAACACGCGGCGCCAGGTCATCTTGTCGTCATATCCCGCGCGTGTGCAGGCATTGTCGAGCATGGATTCCGTCCAGCCGTCAAATTGCGCGAGCTTTAATGCTTGCGTCAATATGGCTTCGCGGAGTGGTTCATTGATGTCTGGTTTTTCTGTCATATGCAGATTATAGCGCGGAAATATGGCATTATGCAAGCAAGATGCTAGCGGTGCATGCTATGGACAGCGGTGTCAGCGAGCGTTTCAATTCTATTGGCAATGCTGGTTACGATGGCATCGCGTGTTGAGATGCTTGTTGTTGGTCTGCTAAGGTCTGGCTCGTTTGCAGCCTCATCGAGCGATATGCCGCCAGTAACGTTGACGAAAGGTTTGTTGGTTTTTGCGTTGCTGTCTTTAGAGCGGCTAAAACCTTCATTCTCGAGCAAGCCAATCGCATGGTCAATTTCTACGTTCGTTTTGCGAGCTATGTTGACGTCTTCAATTGCGC
This sequence comes from uncultured Rickettsiales bacterium, assembly GCA_937982385.1. Taxonomy (GTDB): domain Bacteria; phylum Pseudomonadota; class Alphaproteobacteria; order Rickettsiales; family UBA998; genus CALJMC01. Next base: position 2,682 of record CALJMC010000069.1, read on the forward strand.
CGCGTGCGCCGATAAACCCTGCGGCAGCTGTTGCTGCTGCACCTGCGGTATAGGCGATTACTGGTGCTAATTCTACAAGAGTAAATGCTGAGCTCATGAGGGCAGTAGCAGTGATGCCAACCCCTGCGATAGCAGCGCCAATAGCACCAACAACGAGTGCGGGGGCGAGTCCGTCAGATGCCACTTCACGCAAAAAACCTTTTACCCCAGCCCAGCTAAGGCTCATTTTGCGGTCATCAAGCAAGCGAATATTATCGCCCGCTTGCTCTGCCTTTTTTACAATTTCTTCAACCATAATGGTTCCTTGTCATTTACTACATAGTAGTATAGCGAATTTTGAGGGGAGTTGTATGACAGTTTTGTGAAGATGTAAGTGGGGCGAGTAACGGGACTTGAACCCGCGGCCTTCGGAATCACAATCCGACGCTCTAACCAGCTGAGCTATACCCGCCACAAAAGAAGGGCTATTTCATACCTATTGTCAGCACGTGCGTCAAGTAAATGCGTGTGCTGCCGTTTAAAATAGTTATTTGCAGCGATGCGATTTGTTTTTATTCACGTTTAAGCGTGGTGTGAAATCGGCATTATCCATCATGATCAGTGCTTTTTGCGCGCTTTCAATAGTGCCGAACTTCATGTTAAAGCTGCCATTTATTTTCCACTCTTCCGCATTGCCTTGGCTATGGCGACTGTGACGATTCTTGTTCACGCTGTAATTCATGCTTTGCAATGTGTAATCTGCTGTTGCTTGCATTAGCATGGTCTCGATTTCTTGGATTTTGTTCTCAGGGAATGCAATCGCTGCCTCAGCAGTTGTTTCGCTGGCGTTAAAGTTCACTGACAATGTTGCATTTTCTTGAAAGCAGGTTGTCTTTTTTGCAGGGGCTGCTGGGGGAGCCATGGGAGTGGTTGCAATGGCATTCATGGCTATGGATGATGCTGTGATAACGGTAAGAGCTGCAAGTATGTGTGATGATGTGCGCATGAATGTCTCCTTGTGAGTGAATGGTAAGGATAGTCGCGTATGTGAGGGATGTTGTCAAGGTGCTGCTTAGTTGTTGCGTGAGTAAATTTAATTGACTAAATAATAGACTTAATGATTAATAATTAATCATTAAAGAGTGGTTTATTCATATTTATTGTTGACTAATTAACCGTAGTTAATTGATATTAAAGTATTTTTTTAAAGTGGCACGCGAAGTGCTATAGAGAGCATGAAACATACATAAAGTAACGAATATTATGAAAAAAATTGAAGCGATTATAAAGCCGTTCAAACTGGACGAGATTAAAGAGGCACTGCAAGAGGCGGGGCTTCAGGGAATTACTGTCACTGAGGTGCGCGGGTTTGGTCGTCAAAAGGGGCATACTGAGCTGTATCGCGGTGCGGAATATGTGGTGGATTTTCTACCCAAGGTCAAAATGGAATTGGTTGTGACCGATGCCATGGTTGATCGCACAGTAGAAACTATTACAGAAATCGCTCGTACAGGGCGCATTGGCGATGGCAAAATTTTCATCTCTAATGTCGAAGAGGTCATTCGTATCCGCACAGGAGAACGCGGCGACGATGCCATCTAATTATTACACTATTTAACCACTTTTAACTAACTTAAGGAAAGACCATGTCAACAAAAGCTATTTTTGAAATGATTAAAGAAAACAACATTCAGTTTGTTGAGTTTCGTTTTACAGACCCTAAGGGTAAATGGCAGCATACCAGCTATTTCGCTGAGGCTGTGGGCGATGAAGAACTCGAAGTGGGTGTGATGTTTGATGGTTCATCTATCTCAGGATGGAAAGCGATTAACGAGTCTGACATGATTTTGAAGCCAGATTTGGACACAGCGTTTATCGACCCATTTGCAGCGCAACCAACTATCATCTTGTTCTGCGACATTATTGAGCCTAGCACTGGTCAAAATTATGGTCGTGACCCACGTTCAACAGCACTTCGCGCGCAGTCATACCTTCAGTTCACTGGCATTGGTGATACAGCGTATTTCGGCCCAGAGCTTGAGTTTTTCTTGTTTGACGGCGTACGTTTTGATTCCAGCGCAACTTCTAGCTTTTATGAAATTGACTCACTCGAATCACCAGAAGCGAACAGTCGTGAGTTGGAAATGGGCAATATGGGGCACCGTCCTCGCACGAAAGGCGGATATTTCCCCGTGCAGCCTGTTGATTCATTCAGTGACATCCGTGCTGAGATGATGCAAGTGCTTAAAGAAGTGGGTATTACACCGATGTTGCACCATCATGAAGTGGCTCCGGGTCAAAACGAGATGGGCTTCATGTTTGATACGCTCCTTAAAACAGCGGATAATGCGCAGAAATATAAATATGTTGTGCATAATGTGGCGGATACATATGGCAAAACAGCGACCTTTATGCCGAAGCCAATCGCGGGTGATAATGGTTCAGGGATGCATGTGCATCAGTCTATCTGGAAAGATGGCAAGCCACTCTTCGCGGGTAATGGCTATGCTGATTTGTCTGAGACGTGCCTCTATTATATTGGTGGTATCATTAAGCATGCGAAATCGCTTAATGCATTCACTAACGCCTCAACAAACAGCTATAAGCGTTTGATTCCGGGTTATGAGGCACCTGTATTGCTTGCATATTCTGCGCGTAACCGTTCAGCGTCTATTCGTATTCCCTATGTTTCTAGTCCTAAGGGCAAGCGCATTGAAACACGTTTCCCAGATCCTACAGCGAATCCATATTTGGCGATGTCTGCATTGCTTATGGCTGGGCTTGACGGTATTGAAAACAAAATTCACCCAGGTGAAGCAATGGATAAAAACCTTTATGATCTTCCACCAGAAGAGCTTAAAGATGTTCCAACCGTTGCAGGTTCATTGCGTGAAGCACTCGAAGCACTCGATGCTGACCGCGAATTCCTGAAAAAGGGTGACGTGATGAGTGATGACCAAATCGATGCATACATTGCATTGAAGATGGAAGAAGTTGAAAAGCTTGAGCACACACCATGCCCAATCGAATTCGACATGTATTATAGTGTTTAACTTTTTTGTTTTGGTGTCGCCCTGAACTCGTTTCAGGGTCCACGCTAATAAGGGAAAATGGATGCTGAAACGAGTTCAACATGACAGCGTAAAAGGGAGTTTCCAGTGGAAGCTCTCTTTTTTGTCTTTTATACTTGAAGTTGCAAAATATAGAAGTTAATGTTCCCTTTAGAAGCACTGCTTCTGTTTTTTTTGACGTATTAAATATGCATCTCATCTCAATGAATAATGGAAAAGAAAGTTTATCATGAAGAAACAAATTACTGCTATCACTATGGCGCTATGCCTTATGACATCTGGTTGCGCGAGTATCATTAGTAACTCAAACTACCCTGTAAACTTCATTGGGGAAGATGGTACGCCATTTGAAATTAAGAATGAAAGCGGTGTTAAAATACATAAAGGAAATACACCAGCGGTTGTTAATCTTGAGGCGAGTAATGGTTACTTTGATGGAGCTGAATATACAGTTAAATCAAATGATAATGTTAGTCAGCTTAGCTCGAGCCTAGATGGTTGGTATGTAGCAAATATTCTGTTTGGTGGGCTGATAGGTCTACTTATCGTTGATCCAGCAACAGGTGCTATGTACAAGTTGCCTGAGTCACATAATGTTAGCTCTGATTAAGAGTTATAGAGGCTATTGATATTGAAAAGGAAGCTTCACTGTGAAGCTTCCTTTTTTTATGTTATGCTTTCTTATATGAAAACCCACGTTTATAAAAACCCAGATGAGATGGCAAAAGAAGCGGCGACGTATATAGCCGAGTTTATTGCGCGTAATAATGACCTCGGGAAGCCTACTGTTCTGGGCTTGGCGACCGGTGAGACTCCCAAACCACTTTATGCAGAGCTAATCCGTTTGCATAAAAATGAATGCTTGGACTTTTCGAAAGTTATCACGTTCAATCTTGATGAATATCTCGGACTGCCTGCAAACAGTGCAGATTCTTATAGCGCTTATATGCATCGTGAGTTGTTTAAGCATGTGAATATTGATAAAAATAATATTCATTTGCTAAAAGGTGATGTGCGCGAAAAAGATATTGATGCACATTGTGCCGATTATGAACGTGAAATTAAAGATGCAGGCGGAATAGATATACAAATTCTCGGCATTGGTGGAGAAGGGCATATAGGGTTTAACGAAAAAGGTTCAGAGGAAGAGTCATTTTCTGTGAATTCACGAACGCGCAAAGTGACGCTTTCCGAACAAACATTGCAAGATAACAACCCGCCAAGTGACTATGCACTCTCAATGGGTGTAGGCACGATTTTGGAAGCGAAGGAAATAGTGTTGTTGGCTAATGGCACATCAAAAGCACCTGTGATGCAAGAGATGTTAAAAGGAAATAGTTCTAATGTGAGCGCGCTTCCTGCCCGCGCTTTGTATTCTCACGATAATTGCACCGTTATGCTTGATAAGGCTGCGGCAGGGCAATTTGCTACGCATGAGGTTGCTTCTCCAGACACTGCGTTCTTTGGTTCAAGTCAGGGGATAAGAGCACCTAAGAATAGTCCTGAACGATAATTCTTACGCTGCGTTCTCAGTCTCAGCATAGGTGAGGGTGATGGTGTGAATATCTCCTTCACTCGTGAAGGTTTCGCCATTGCCTGCTTCCCAGATGATAGATTCTGTGGTGGTGGCGGCTTTTAGGTCTGCTTCGGCTGATTTTACGACATCCCATACGGCAGCATCTTCAAGTGTTGTGGTGATGTGCATGACATCGAGCGGTGCTTTGATGGAGACGTTTTTCTCGGATTTTGCACGGCGGACAGTCTCTAGCAATGCGACCACTTCAATGCCCGCTTTTTCGGCTGTATCGCTTTGTGAGTAGTCTTTAGCGGTGGGCCACATGCCGCGTGCATGGATAGAACCTTTCACTTTATATTCCTCTTCATAGATAGCGGAGAAAATCTCTTCCGTCACGTGGGGCACGATAGGCGCGAAGAGTTTTAGCACGGCATTGAGGCAATAATATATCGCATGACAGGCGGATTTTTGCTCTGCGTCACCCATATTTCCATAGGCGCGGGATTTTGTGAGTTCGAGATAGTTATCACAAAAATCATTCCAGAAAAAATCTTCCGCTGCAACGCGCGCATCGGCATATTCATATTCTTCGAAAGCCTTCTGAGCCTTGGTGATGGCTTTGTGCAAACGTGAGAGTATCCATTTATCAAGCGTCTCAGTTATAATGTCATTTTCACCATCTTCCGCTGCTGTGGCAGATGGAAGTTCGCTCAAATTAGCAAGTTGCATTGCGGAGAATTTTGAGGCGTTAAACAACTTGTTCACAAGTTTATGACCAATTTTCAAAGAGTCTTCTGAAAAGGCCGTATCAGTACCAAGTTTTGAGGTGGATGCCCAATAACGCAGCGCATCTGAACCTTTGTCGTCCAGTGCTTTTTGCGGTGTTACAACATTGCCCTTGGACTTCGACATTTTCGTTTTGTCCGATGCCAAGCAAAACCCTGAAATCATTAAGTTTTTCCATGGGATAGTGTCTTCATGTAAATGCGCCTTCACAATCGTAGAAAATGCCCATGTGCGAATGATGTCATGCCCTTGCGGACGTAAATCGGCGGGGAAGAGTTGTTTGTGACGTGCGGCATTGAGCGTGAGTTCGTTCGTTATTCCCTTAGATGAGAGCTGTGGAGATATCGAACTTGTCGCCCATGTATCCATCACATCCATTTCTGGCTCCACCTCATCGGCGGTATAGCCTTTTGGTAGGTCAGTCAATGGGTTGATTGGCAGTTGGTCAGGTGATGCGATAAGAATTTTGCCTTCTTCGCCCGCTCGCTTGGAATACCAAATTGGGAACGGCACGCCGAAATAACGTTGGCGGGAGATGCACCAATCCCAGCTGA
>CALJMC010000070.1 GCA_937982385.1 uncultured Rickettsiales bacterium
GAAATTCTTTCATTGATTCTGCCGCCCAGTAGGTGACGCATATGCCAATAATTCCCGAGGTCAAAAAGACCATTAAGATGGTGCCGAGTATTCCAGCATAGCGTTTAGGAAATTTTTTCATAATGTGAACTAAAGTTGATGAGTAATACTATCAATATACAACTTATAGTTTAAGGAAATACTAATGGTGTGATGGGCTTATGTGCGAATAGAATGTTCGTGCCAGCCCTGAGCGTGGCGAAGCCACACGCCTATTGCGGAGGGCAGGAGCCCGTAGCAGGGGCAATAATAAACTACTTCAACCCCTTCAGCATCTGCTCCATGCCGCCGCGCATCATGCCTTTTTTGCCCATTTTCTTCATGCGCTTCATCATCTTTTCCATCTGCTGATGCGATTTGACGAGCTTGTTGACGTCTTGCACTTGCACGCCAGCACCCGAGGCAATGCGTGCGCGGCGCGAACCGTTGAGTAGTTTCGGAAAGGCGCGCTCCTTCTTGGTCATTGAGAGAATAATCGCTTCTTGGCGTGCCATCATATTTTCGTCAACGTCAGCATTGGCGATGGCTTCTTTCATTTTTCCCATACCCGGCATCATGCCCATCAGGCTACCCATGCCGCCCATTTTGTTCATTTGGCGCATCTGATTGAGCAGGTCGTTAAAATCAAAATTGCCCGACATCATGCGCTTTGCCATGTCTTCAGCGTCGCCTTGATCGATAGTTTCTGCAGCGCGTTCCACGAGGGAAACAACGTCGCCCATATCTAGGATGCGGCTTGCGATGCGATCTGGGTGGAATGGTTCGAATTCACTCAGTTTTTCACCCATACCAAGGAACTTAATCGGCTGGCCAGTGACATGACGCATGGAGAGCGCCGCACCACCGCGACCATCACCATCGACGCGGGTAAGGATCATCCCCGTCACGCCAATTTTATCATGGAACTCACTGGCGATATTCACGGCATCTTGCCCTGTGAGAGAATCGGCAACGAGGAGTGTCTCGAGCGGTTTGGCAATGTCGCGCACTTCGGCGAGTTCATCCATCAGCTCGGTGTCAATTTGCAGGCGACCTGCCGTATCGAGCAGCAGCACATCATAGCCCTCAAGCTTGGCTTGTTGCAGTGCACGCTTGGTGATGGTGGCAGGGTCTTGCCCTTTAATAATCTCGACAGAATCGACTTCAGCTTGCTTGGCGACCACGGCGAGTTGCTCTTGCGCTGCAGGGCGCTGCACATCGAGCGAGGCAACCAAGACTTTCTTTTTGTTTTTCTCGCGTAGACGCAGCGATAATTTACCTGTGGAGGTGGTTTTACCAGAGCCCTGTAGTCCGACCATCATAATGACAACAGGTGGATTAGCGGATAGATTAAGTTCCTGATTTTCAGAGCCGAGAAGCTCGGTCAAATGGTCTTGCACCAATTTGACGACCATCTGCGCGGGGGAGATGCTCTTGATAATCTCTTCACCAAGCGCCTTTTCTTTGAGGGACTTTACGAAGTCTTTGACCACTGGCAGCGCCACGTCAGCCTCAAGCAGGGCAATGCGCACCTCGCGCATCGCAGTGTTGATGTCATCTTCAGTCAATGCGCCTTTTTTGCGCAGTTTGCCGAATACATCGCCTAGTTTTTTATTGAGTGAGTCGAACATTATGGTGCACTTTCCGTTACCGTGACAAGGCGGAGAGTCTAACGCTCAACCACGCTAACTTCAACCTCTATTGGCAGCAAAGAACCTTCATCGCGCTGGAATTTGAGCATCATAGGGTAGCTATCGCCCGCCACGAGTTCTTTTTTCATCCCCATAATCATGAGATGCAAATGGGTGTCTTGAAAATTGAGGGTTGAGTTAGCCGGCACTGTGAGTTCTTGAAGCTGCACCATTTTCATGACGCCGTCTTTGTTTTTATGCGTATGAATCTCAACAGTGTCGGATATATCAGGCGCCTGAACGCCATAGAGAGTAATGTCTTCTTTGAGTGGATTGGTAATCTTTAGAAAGCCAATGCCAGGGCGTTCTAGCATTAGCGTTGGGTAGCTCGTTGCTGTGACAGATACGGTTGTTTTTTGCTCCACAGCAATTGGCGTGATAGCTGCTTTGCGTACCACCTTTACGACAGGAACTTCTATCATAGCTGGAGTTGGTTCTGGGGGTGCAATTTCTTCTGCAACAGTGGGTTGTGAGAAGAGGATAACGGATAAGAGGGCAGTGAAAAAGCGCATAATTGATAACCTTATAATACGTTAATGGCACATGAAATTCTGTGCATTATACATAAAATGGCATCGCGTTTCTAGTGTTGTCTTTAGGAAATGAATGTAACGGGTTCATTCTCACGCGGAGGCTCTGCTTCATAGCGCGATAATTGGCTGTGAACAGGGGCGGCCGATTCGCTCACATCAGGTTGTTCTGGAATGTCATACACGACATCAGTGCGCGGTGCTGGCGCTTGTGATTCTTGCGTAACCACGACGCGTTGCGGTTCTGGTTGCGGCTTAGCAGCGTATGATGGGCCGTAACGCACCTCAGAGAATCCGCTTAAGAGTTCAGGATCGAGTGTGTGTGTTGTCTCAATACTCGTGAAAGACTGTGCAATAGCAGAGGTGGACTCAGCAGGAGATTGAGCGAGCAATTGCGCCAAAAACGGTGTTGAGGGTGTGCTGCTAGCCGGTTGCTCGGAGAGTGCGTTTGGGGTCGCGCGCGTGCCCAGTGTTGCGACGTCTTGTGTCGTCCGTGTTTTGTCGGCAATGGGTGCGTGGTGCTGACGATTATTCACCGTAGATTGCGCTGAAGGGTTAGACGCTATGGCGTTGGCGGCAATGGTGGCACCTGATACAGAGCGCACAGCAATCTCTGCCACTGTGGATTGTGTCACAGGTGGTGTTGGTTGTGTATGTGTTTGTGCAACGATAGGTGTCATAACAATGACTTTCCCCCATATTTAACTATTCCCCACCACTATGTTAACAAAAAATTAAGGAAATGTCAATATGGTGAGTGGTTTTTTTGACTTCTCTTATGTTCATATTTGCTCTATAGAAATTCCACATTTTTTAAACAGGAGCATCTATGAAAAAAATATTATGGTTAGTCGTTATTGTGGCATTAGCGGCAAGTTTCTTTATGCAAGGCGAAGAGCAGGTGGGCGCTGAGACGAAGGCGGTC
>CALJMC010000071.1 GCA_937982385.1 uncultured Rickettsiales bacterium
GGCGAGTTTCTTTTGCGGGAACTGTCAAAAACTATAGAAATAAAATTGCACAAATAAAAAATGCGGTATATAAGGTCACCACATATAAATTGGGGGCTTTGATGGCGAAGAAGAAAAATATATTACTCATCATTTCAGGTAGCGTTGCAGCATATAAAGCGTTGGATTTGGTGCGCTTGCTTAAAGCTCAGAACTTGAATGTAAAATCTATCCTTACCAAAGGCGGTGCTGAGTTTATTACGCCACTTGCCGTGTCCTCCCTTTCAGGCTCAGAGACCTTCACCGATTTATTTTCGCTTAAAGATGAAGTGGACATGGGGCATATTCAACTCGCACGCGAGGCTGATATGATTTTGGTCGTGCCAGCAAGTGCAGACCTTATCGCGAAAATGGCGCATGGTGATGCGAATGATTTAGCCACCACATGCCTGCTGGCAAATGCTTATGACAAGCCGGTGTTGGTTGCCCCTGCGATGAATCACAAAATGTGGTCACACCCTGCAACGCAGCGTAATGTCGCACAACTCAAGCAAGACGGCGCCATTATTATGGATCCTGAAGTGGGCAAAATGGCGTGCAACGAAACTGGCAAAGGTCGCATGGTATCACCTGAAGTCATCATCCCTACCGTATTGCAGCAGCTCGCTATGCATCAAGGACCCCTTGCAGGCAAACGTGCACTCGTCACCGCTGGCCCGACGCATGAGCTGATTGACCCTGTGCGTTATATCGGCAATCGCTCATCAGGAAAACAAGGTTATGCGATTGCCGAAGCGCTCGAAGCTGCGGGAGCAGAAGTGCTTATTGTCTCTGGTCCAACAGGACTTGAAGACCCTGACACCACCAAGATTATTCGCGTACGCACGGCTGAAGAAATGTATCAAGCATCCATTGCGGCGCTCCCCACTGATATTGCGATTTTTGCAGCGGCAGTGGCAGATTGGCGCCCTGATAATCGCTCAGACCAAAAACTCAAGAAAAGCAATCTTTCTGGCGGCACACCTGAGATTACACTTGTGGAAACGAGTGATATTCTGGCGACTGTCGCGCAGCATGAACATAAACGTCCTGAACTCGTGATTGGCTTCGCCGCAGAGACGGAAAATTTGCTGGAGCATGGAGAAGATAAATTGCGTAGAAAAGGCTGTGACTGGCTGCTCGCCAACAACACCGCAGGCGGACGCATCTTTGGTGAAGAAGACACAGAGCTTCTCTTTATTGAAGAAGGCGGACATGAAAAATGGGGCGCGATGGACAAAAAAGAGGCTGCCGACATCCTCGTTCAAAAAATTATTGGCTGGTATGCCGACAAATCAGGTGATGACGACACATCAAACATAAGGATTGCAAAATAATGAATACAACACCTAAACCACAACCATCTAGCTCCACCATCACCATTCCTGTGGTGCAGCTTGAGCATGGCAAAGAGTTCGCCCTACCCGCTTATGGCACACCGCAAAGCGCTGGCATCGACGTAATTGCCGCCATTGAATCAGACATCACACTCGAGGCTGGCAAACATATGCTCGTTCCCACAGGCATCGCCTTCGCCCTACCCGCTGGTTATGAAGCACAAGTGCGCCCCCGCTCTGGGTTGGCTGCAAAACATGGCGTGACCATACTCAACACACCCGGCACCATCGATGCAGATTATCGCGGCGAAGTGAAGGTAATCCTAATCAATTTGGGACAAGCCGATTTCACCATCGAGCGTGGCATGCGCATTGCCCAAATCGTATTCGCACCCGTTACTCAAGGCGAGTGGCAAGTGGTTGAATCACTTGATGAAACCGAACGCGGCGCAGGTGGATTTGGCTCCACAGGTACCGCCTCCGTCAAAGCAGTGAAATAGGGTGATAGACTCATGATTCCATTCTCTCGTAAAGAATTTTCAGTGTTGGAAGCGTTGGTCTATATCGCGCTTCACCATAGTGTGCAGCCCATCAGCGGCAAAAAACTCGCTGATGTGCAACAGCTCTCCACTCGCTATCTTGAGCAAATGATGCAAAAACTCGTCCATGCCAAAGTGCTACGCAGCATTCGTGGGCCTCGTGGCGGCTATGTACTCGCGCGTGAGCGTCGCAAAGTCAGCATTGGTGAGATTCTCGCCATCTTGCATTCCGGTGATGAAGAACGTAAAATCACCCCCACCACAACACTTGCCAAAAAGGTGATTTTTCCTTTCTGCGAAAAAGCTGGCGAAGCCCTCGAAGACGAACTCTATGGCGTGACCTTGGCAGATTTATGCGAAGAAGCCTACAAGAACCAAGCCACTGACACCCCTGAAAAACAAGCAATAGAGCGCATCCGCTCAGACTTTGCTATATAGGAGCATGAAATGACCACTATTTCTTCGATTCTACCCGATGCAGGCAAAGGACGCGGACGCGTCTATAACGACATCACGGAGACAATTGGTAACACGCCGATGGTCAAGCTGAATCGTTTGGCGGAGAATGCAGGCGTGGTTGCTAACATCTATGCCAAGCTCGAATTTTTCAACCCACTCTCCTCCGTCAAAGATCGCATTGCACTGTCGATGATTGAAGCGGCAGAGGCGTCTGGCACGCTCACCAAAGACAATATACTCATTGAGCCAACCTCAGGGAATACAGGCATTGCGCTGGCTTTTGTGGCAGCTGCAAAAGGCTATAAAATGATTCTCACCATGCCTGAAAGCATGTCTTTAGAACGCCGCAAGATGCTCTTGATTTTAGGCGCAGAATTGGAACTCACCCCCGCCGCTGAAGGCATGAAAGGCGCTATCAAACGCGCCGAAGAAATGGTGGCAGAAAATGAGCATGCCATCATGCTGCAACAATTTGAGAATGCAGCAAACCCCAAAATACACCGCGAAACCACAGCGCTCGAAATTTGGAATGATTTAGACGGCAAGGTCGATGCCTTCATCGCAGGTGTCGGCACAGGCGGCACCATCACAGGCACAGGCGAAGTGCTAAAGCAAAAGAACGCAGATGTGAAAATTATTGCAGTTGAACCTGAAGACAGCCCTATCCTATCTGGTGGCGCACCCGGCCCTCATAAAATTCAAGGGATTGGCGCAGGTTTCATACCTGGCGTGTTAGATACTGACCTGATCGATGAAGTCGTGACCATCGGCAACGAAACCGCCTTCAACACTGCTCGCGCTGCCGCTGCTTTGGATGGCATCCCCGCAGGCATCTCCTCTGGCGCAACCTTAGCCGCCGCCCTAGAAGTCGGCGCCCGCCCCGAGATGAAAGGCAAAAACATCGTCGTCATAGTAGCATCCCCTGCGGAACGCTACATCACCACCGATTTATTTGCGGGACTTGGCTAACGGCTCTTTCTCGACACCACATTGTGCCGGCCGAGTATTATTAAGATAATCAGTCTTGTAGTTCCCCAAAAAGAACTGCGCCTTTACGCGAGGCATCGTATTATACAG
>CALJMC010000072.1 GCA_937982385.1 uncultured Rickettsiales bacterium
GTTACTAACCAGCCTTGCGAGTCACTGGGCGATATTTAATGCGGGATGGTGTTGCATCATCACCCAAACGCTTCTTGCGGTCAGCTTCATAATCTTCGTAGTTGCCTTCGAACCATTCTACATGGCTGTTGCCTTCATAGGCTAGGATGTGGGTGGCGACACGGTTTAGGAACCATCTATCATGCGAGATGACCACGGCACAGCCTGCGAAATCGAGCAGAGCATCTTCGAGTGCGCGCAATGTATCAGTATCGAGGTCGTTGGTGGGCTCATCGAGCATCAACACATTCACGCCCTCTTTTAGCATTTTTGCGAGATGCACGCGGTTGCGCTCACCACCTGATAACATACCGATAAGTTTCTGCTGATCACCACTTTTGAAGTTGAATGCCGAGCAATAGGCACGGCTTTTCATAGTCGTTGCACCAAGTTCAAACTCCTCTGAACCTTCAGAAATTTCTTCCCATACGGTGTTTTTGTCATTCAGTGCATCACGACTTTGATCAACATAACCGAGCTTCACCGTCTCACCGACTTTGAACGAACCTGAGTCTGGCTTCTCAGCACCTGTAATCATTTTGAAAAGCGTCGTTTTACCCGCACCGTTTGGCCCGATAACCCCGACAATGCCCCCTGGTGGAAGGCGGAATTCCATGTTTTCAAAGAGAAGTTTGTCGCCATATGCTTTGCTCACGCCCTCGGCTTCAATCACCACATCACCAAGGCGTGGCCCTGTTGGGATGATAATTTGCGCAGCGCCTGAACGCTTCTCGTTACCTTTTGCGAGCAGCTCATCATAGGCATTCAAACGTGCTTTTGATTTCGCCTGACGTGCCTTAGGAGATGAGCGCACCCATTCCAATTCTTTCGCCAGTTCTTTTTGATAAGATGATTCGTCTTTTTCTTCCTTAGCCAAGCGATTGCCTTTTTGCTCGAGCCACGACGTATAGTTGCCCTCGTAAGGAATACCCTCGCCACGATCGAGTTCCAAAATCCAACCGGTGACATTATCGAGGAAATATCTATCATGCGTAATCATCACCACGGTTCCCGCATAACTCTCAAGATAATTCTCAAGCCACGCGACCGATTCCGCATCCAAATGGTTGGTTGGCTCATCGAGCAATAGCATATCTGGTTTGGACAACAGCAATTTCGCCAGCGCGACACGACGCTTCTCACCACCTGATAAATGCGTCACGGCAGAATCACCATCAGGGCAACGAAGCGCATCCATCGCGATGTTAATTTCACGGTCTAAGTCCCATGCATCTGCGGCGTCAATCGCCTCTTGCATTTCGCCTTGCTGCTCAATGAGAGCCATCATCTCATCATTGTCAGTCACTTCGGCAAGCTGCATTGAAATCGCGTTGAAGTCATCAACGAGTTTCTTTTTATCAGCTAACGCTTCCATCACATTCTCAGCAACGGTTTTGGATTCATCCAGTTTTGGCTCTTGCTCGAGATAACCAATTTTGAAGCCATCCGCTGCCCATGCCTCACCATTAAACTCTTTCTCAACGCCCGCCATGATGCGGAGCAAGGTCGATTTACCCGATCCATTATGACCAATCACTCCAATTTTCGCGCCAGGGTAGAAACTAAGCCAAATATTTTTCAGCACCGTCTTGCCACCCGCATAAGTTTTGGTGAGTTCTTTCATTACATAAACATATTGCTGGGACATGGTTTTCTCCTGTTGTTTGTTGGCTTTGCAGCCGCACATGCTGTGCGTTGCTCCGCTACGCTTTCGCGGCTCATGGCTGGCTCGGACTCCTGTCCTCGTTCTTTGTTTTGCCCCTGCTCCGCGCTCCTGCGCTACGCAATAGGTGTGTCACTTCGTAACGCTCAGGGCTGACTCGGACATACTGTCCTCGCACCTGCCTACAAAACACATTATTTCGTGAGGCTTTGTTGTGATGGTTTCAGCCGTTTTTGTCAATAGCTTTAGGTTTGTGAAGATTGTGTGACAACCCACGCGTTTTGGTGGCAGGTTAAACGATAAGCATTGTACAACGATGTTCGAACAAATTATTAAAGAGACACATACCATAATGAGTATTTTTAACAAAGAGCCTCGCGATCGCACAGAGAGTGCCGAACTTCTCGAAAAACGCAAGACCCCAGAAGGGCGTGCGGAGGATATTGCATATACAATCAACCACGCTATCGTCTGTGCGGCTACGGATATTATTGACCCATTTTTTGCGTCATTTATGCAAGAAAAGTTTAACACTGGGGCACATCTTAGCTGGTGCAACAAAACACATGATCACTCCCATGAACATGATACGCACAAATCCCATTCTCATGACGACAGCTCCCCACATTCTCATGACGCACATGACCATCACGACCATTCGCATCATCATGAACATAAACATGATTCACACGATCACCAACATGGCGCGAGCTGTGGACACGATATTAGCGAAGACTCCAAACAGCCTGTTAAAAAACGCGCATGGGCATCACTGAAGCATTGGGCTATAGGTGAAGCCATCGGCGATTTGGGAGCTGTGCCGATTACCATAGCGGCGCAACGCTATGCACCTGGCATGATGTCAAGCATTGGACATAGCATTGAACATGTTGTTGGGAATGACTATCGCAGCAGCGCCAAAAAAGCGTCCAGAAAATGGGCCGAAAAGCAAGGCATTGACTTTGACGATGAGCGCGTTAAAGAGCGCGAAAATGACATCTATAATCACGAAATTGATCATTTTGGACAAGTGGGAGTGTGGACTGCGTCCTCAGTAGGATTGAACATTGGTTCTCAAAAGCTCCTTACAGGCAACAAATTACCAATGAAAACGATGCTGCTCTATAAAACACTAGGTGCAGCACAAACGGCGGGCATATTGATGGCTGGGCGCGCGCAATTACCAGAGCAATTCCACAATTTCGATAGATGGACTACCAAAAACATATATTTACCTACTACAAAACTCATTGGGCTAGACTCTGACGCGGTAGAAAACGTTATTCAGAAACACGAAGATTTGCATGGTCACGCAAAACATAGTCATAATGAACAACAAGCTTCACCCACACCACAACCCACAATAGCCGCACAAGATGCGTCATCCAATGTGTTAATCCCTGAGCATTTGCAGCGTTGATTAATCTTTGATACTTCACAGCCGTGCATCCTGCACGTTGTTCCGTTCCGCTTCGCGGGCTCTTGGCAGGCTCGAACGTACTGTTCTCGCGCTCCATACCCCCATCAACGCTTCCCTGCGAAAAACTCTTTCAACAATGCCGCGCATTCCGATTCCATGATGCCGCCATAGACTTCGGGTGCGTGATGGCAGGATGTGCTATTAAATATGCGCGGGCCATGCTCGACTCCACCCGATTTTGGGTCATAGGCACCAAAATAGACTCTATCAATCCGTGCAAATGAAATGGCTGTGGCGCACATCGGGCATGGCTCCAGCGTTACATATAAGTCATATCCTTTGAGTGATTTACTGCCCAGTTTCTTCGTCGCGCGCTGTATCGCCAGCATCTCTGCATGAGCGGTTGCATCAGACCGTTTTTCGACTTCATTATGCGCAGTTGCAACCACCTCGCCCGACGCACGCGCAACAATCACCGCACCCACGGGCACTTCGCCCTGAACGGACGCGGCTAGCTGATAAGCATGTTGCATCATGTCAGATGACATGGCTATTTCTTACGAAATGAATCGAGCGAGATAACTTCAGCGGTGGCTGGCTCGCCATCTTCGTCATCTTGGTTAGACGCATTTGAGGTGAACTCACGTTCGAATGAGGTTTCCACATCGAGGCCCTCTTCTTCGAGCTCCTCAAACAACGCCAAATCTTCTTCCGTTGGCTGATGGAACTGCAAACCAAATTTCACGGACGGATCAGCAAATGCAGTGAGTGCAGCATAAGGCACCACCAATTTTTCAGGGACATTATTAAAGCTCAACATCACTGAGAAGCCTCGTTTTCCAACGTCTAAGTCCCAAAACTGATGCTGCAATACGATTGTCATTTCATTCGGAAAACGCTGCTTAATTTGCGGCGAAATATCCACCCCAGGAAATGTTGTGTCGAAAGAAACGAAAAAATGATGATCACCCGGCAGACCAAACTCAGTCGCACGTTCAAGACACGCTTTGACTACCGAACGCATCGCGTCGTCAATCATGCTTGGATAATCCATTGTCTCTAGGCTGTCTAAAAAATCACTCATAATTTGTCTCAATTCGTTGCTGTGCCTTGTTTATAGCGCCTTTTCTGAAGTAGAACAAGTCTAATCTATTTTGATTAAGAAATACTGAAGATTGAGTATTATTTGTTGCTTCGCAGCCGCACATCTATAATTGCCCCTGCTACGGCTCCTGCCTCCGCAATAGGCGTGTCGCTCTGCGACGCTCATGGCTGACTCGGACTTTCTGTCCTCGTAAATTGCCACACATCATTACCCGTATAGCTTATGCGAGGTCAGCAGACCGAATGAGCCATCAGCCCGCGGAGCGGTCGCATATTGTCGAGCGCAGCAGCGCGAGCAGACGCAATTAAAAAGTGAGGACAGCACGTCCGAACCTGCCGAGAGCATCGCGCCAGCGACAGCGGAGCAACGCACAATATGTGCGGCTGCAAAGCATTATATATAAATAAGTGAGGGGTTCCTGTTGCCCGGCACCCCCCGGGCCGCGTTACATGCTAGATGCACGTGAGCCCCAATTAGGCAGCTACACGCTCATATGCGACAAAATTGTCGTTAGATGCAACAAGTGCTGAGTTATCATTTGCACTTATAAAGTTTGATCCATTACAGCGGGATCATACTGAACAAAAACATCCTCTTTACTACGTCTGTCGATCCTAACTCACCCCCATAGTACGAATAGATATATGGTGGAGGTGCTGGGCTCTGCCCCCAGGTCCAGTCCGCTTATGCCAGGTAGTAGTTTATTGTCATAGCTAGCAAGCTAGCACCTCTAATATAGTACGGAACGGTGGATTTAACAAGGATTGCCGCTTATTTTATGACTTTATGTTTTTAATGATGCTGTTTATTGCTTCCATGCCATCGAAGGTGCTGGGTAACTGCGCAGAATCTGGCAAAATATTGCTAAAGATAATGTCCTCGAATTTCTTCATAGCCTCTCCGCCCATTTTTTTAGCATAGTCACTGTAACTTTCAATGAACTGGCATAGGGTCATACGTAAATCAATCTGTAATAGCTCAGTCTCCACACGACGACATGCCTGAAGATTAATTCTAAAGAAATACAACAGAATCACCTCTAATGAAATTAGTGAAAAAGTAGCTGCAATAGAGTTAGGGTTAACC
>CALJMC010000073.1 GCA_937982385.1 uncultured Rickettsiales bacterium
ATGGAGTTATGATTTGGGGGCAACCGTGAGGGTGGTGCCTTTTTTTGAAATAATAATAGCAAAAGAGCCTTCAGCGAGTTCATCAATAGATGCATCAGCATCAAGTTCAGCATGCATTGTTGTGCCTGACCATTTGACGCGGCCAATAACTCCCTTTTTGAGCGAACCCTCAACTACCTCTACATTGTCTCCGACGAGGTTGGTGATGGTGTTTTCAATGGTAGGGTTGAGGCGCCATTTTTTCAGAGGCTTCCAGAGCAGGGCGCCAAATAATGTGGTTAGGCCCAGCGCAATTGCCATTTGAAGAATGGTGGCGTCGGCATCAACTATGTTGAGATGGAGCAAAAATGCAGTGGCAAGCGCTGCCAACCCACCGAACACAAGCCCTATGCCGCCTGTTATAAACACGTCTATAACAAACAAGAGGCATGCGATGATGAGCCATATATCAAAGGGTTCAAGATTATTGATATCCATAGAAGTTTCCCATCAAAATGATTTGATGAGGTGAGTATATGTTAAATAGTAAGCGTTTCAACTAGAATTGGATTTTTCTTTAAAAATCGTATGATTTTATTGATTAATACGAACCGAAAATTTGAGGTTTGCAGACGGTGCCTTCTTCTTTAAGGTCGTAATCGGCGTCAAAATCAGTGGCAGATAATGCATCGGTGCATGCCGCTCGAAACGCTTGCTTTACTAATCCTTTTGCAGGTTTGGCATCGTCAAACTTTGTATCAATCTTCCATGCTTCTGTCGGCGTAAGCAATGGAACGGAGGGGGATGTTGTTAGGGTTGGATCATCACCAGAAAACTGCAAGTAATTTTGACGATATTCCCCATCAAAGCCTGTGGTGCTTCCTGTTATAACTCTGTCTAAGTTAAACGTGATGATAAGGCCATTTTGCATTTTAGAATTAAAAGAATTCTCAGCAGTACAATGTACCGGGCCACCAACGTCACTTCTTCCCGTGTAGGTGCCGCTAATCATTTCGGCATTTTCTAGATGCTTCCAGAAAGTGAACATTTCTCCGTAATTATTTCCACTACTCGACCCTTTGGTAATAATGCCATCTCCGTCGCCATCACAGGTGAGTGTGCCGGTTGATGTGCCAGTTGGACAAGGGGCCGCGCCCCAGAAAAATGTCGCATTGGTCATGTCTCCGGGGAGTTCATTATATTTTTCCTGAAATACGGCGATAGACGTTCTGATTTGCGAAAGCTCGGTAATGAGTGAGCGCAACTCCGCAGACCTTATCATGGATGAGCCTGCGACAATACCACCTGCAATGAGTCCAATAATTGTTAGCACGATGGCAAGTTCAAGTAATGTAAATCCGTGTTTCATATTTTTTCCTAAAAAATTCCATAAATAAAAGGTGTGCATACTTTGTCTGCGTTGCTTAAGAGATAGTCTGCGCCGACATCACTAGAAGCCGTAGCATCTGTGCAATTATCCCATAAGCGTTCACGCCATGTGCCCGTTGCGGGTTTTCCATCATCCATTTTCTTATCGATATTCCAAGATTCTTCGGGATTCAGCATGTGGTTGCTAGGTGATCCTGTGCCTGTGCCTAGTCCAGAGAATTGAATCGAATTTTTGGTGTAGGTGCCATCAAAGACAGAAAGGTTTCCGGTAAATGATTGATTCCAATTATAGGCAAACCAGTTGCTGCCGCTTAGTTTAGAATGCGGGACATTGTCGTCTATGGCGTGGCCGCCACCGCCTGAACCGCTGATGCCAGTATAGGCGCCTTCGAGAAGTTCGGCATTAGCGAGATGTTGCCAAAATGTGAACCATTCGCCATATTCGCTCGCGCCTCCGGAATTAAGTATATTATTGCCATCACCATCACAGGTTTCTGTGCCTGTGCCCGCCGTGGCAGGGCAATTTGCAGCATTTCCTCCAGGGTAGCCCCAGAATGCACCCGCATTTTTTAAATCGCCGGGAATCCCTAAATATTTGTCACGGAAAGTATGTACAGACGTTGCAAATTTAGATTGTTCGGTGATGACGGCACGCAACTCGGCGGCACGAATCATGGATGATCCCGCGACAATACCACCTGCGATTAGACCAATAATGACCAATACGATGGATAATTCTAGTAGTGAAAAGCCTGATTTTTTTATCATGTCATCTTTCATTTCAAGAAGATAGTGTATGCTTCAAAAATGACGATAACACTAATATTTAGTGTTAAAGAGAGTTATTCAGCGGTAAGTGTGTCAGTAGGTGCCTCTTCAGCCACAGTCTCTGCTGCTTCTGCAGCTACAGGCGCAACAATGGCTGGGATGTCGGCAGGATTGTCGCTGAGTGAACGAAGATACATGATCAAGTCCGCGCGCTTTTCAGGTTTTTTGATGCCTGCATAAGACATTTTGGTGCCCGGCAGGTAGTTTTTAGGTTTCTTGAAAAACTCTGACAGTGATTGATAATCCCACACAGCGCCTTCGGCAGTTTTGGCAGCTAAGGCTTTTGAGTAGCTATAGCCGTCTGTTGTGCCCATCTTCTTATTCACGATATTATAAAGGTTCGGCCCAACCTTATTAGCGCCGCCTTTTTCAAAGCTGTGACATGCTGCACATGCCTTAATTTGTTTTTCACCTTTAGTAATATTTGCATTTGCGAGTATGGTGGCAATATCGAAAGGGCCTGTCGGTGCAGCGGGTGCGCTTGCGTCTGCTATTTCTGGTACATCAATGCTATAGCCGCGCTTTTCAGGCTGTTTATTGTCGCTGTAAATAACGCCTGTAAATTTTCCTACGACAATGAGAATCAATATTGACGTTAAGATGGCTGCAGAGAGTTTATTAAATTCAAGGCTAGAACCAGACATAGCGATTTTCCTACTATAGTGTGTTTGCAAGTGTTGGATGCTTAAGTAACATTTTATGCTACCATCGCTTAAAGATTTCCTATAGCTATATCCTGTTGCAAAAATATGCAATTCCAAAATGACAATGCCTTGCAAAAGAGACCTGATTTTATGACGCCTGTGATTCTGATACCCTCGCGAATGGCATCGACTAGATTGCCCAACAAGCCGTTAGCGGACATTGGGGGCAAGCCGATGATTGTTCAGGTCTATGAACGTGCGGTGGCGGCTGACATAGCCGATGTGGTGGTTGCAGCAGATGATGAGCGCATCGCCGATGCGGTGTTAGCCGCTGGTGGCAAGGTGGTGTTGACTGATCCAAACCATCCCTCAGGTTCTGATAGAATATGGGAAGCATTGAACCAGATTGATACAGACGGTCGCTATGATGTGGTGATTAATGTGCAGGGTGATCTGCCAACGATTGACCCTCACCTTATTCGCGAGTCACTCGCTCCGCTTAGAAACCCAGAAGTAGATATTGCGACGCTTGCCTGTGCTATCGATAATGCTGATGATGCGCAGAACCCTTCTGTCGTGAAGCCAGTGGTGGCGTGGGACGCAGATGAAAAATCAGGAAAAGCGCTGTATTTTACACGCTGCTCTGCGCCGTATGGTGAGGGCACGCTCTATCATCATATTGGTCTCTATGCCTATCGTAACGAAGCCCTCAAGAAATTCGTGTCACTTCCGCCCAGCCCTTTGGAGTTGCGCGAGAAGTTAGAGCAGCTCCGCGCGTTAGAGGCTGGAATGCATATTGCGGTGGTATCCGTTGATACGGTGCCGCTGGGCGTAGATACACAAGATCAACTCGAGGAAGCAAGGAAGCAACTATCATGACATATCACGTAGTAGGAATAGGCAATGCCATTGTTGATATTTTGGCGCAGGTAGAAGAAAAGTTTTTGTTTAGTCGCAACATTCCTAAGGGTGCGATGACTTTGATTGACGCTGAGGCCGCCGAAAAACTTTATAATGATATGGGTGAATGTGAAGAATGTGCAGGTGGTTCCGTAGCAAATACTATTGCTGCATTGGCACAGCTTGGCGCAAAGACTGCCTTTATGGGACGTGTAAAGAATGATGCGCTTGGTACGTCATTTCGCGAATCTATGCGTTCTACGGGTGCTACATTTGATACCGAGCCCGTCAAAAAAGGCAGTCCAACAGGGCGTTGTTTCGTCTGCGTAACGCCAGATGCGGAGCGTACGATGAATACTTTTATCGGTGCCTGCGCGGAATTCGCATCTGAAGATGTGGACATGGCGGTGATTGCTGATAGTGATGTGCTCTATATTGAAGGTTATTTGTGGGACCAGACACCTGCGAAAGCAGCGATTAGTAAGGCAGTGAAGGCAGCCAAAGCAAACAATACCAAAGTTGCATTGTCACTGTCTGATATTTTTTGTGTCGATAGGCACCGTGAATCGTTTATGGCACTGATTGAAGAATCTGTAGACATTCTTTTTGCCAATGAGCAAGAGGCTACGATTTTGACAGAGACCGCTTCTATCGCAGATGCAGGAAATGTGCTTGCAAAGCATGTTGATATTGCTGCCATTACGCAAGGTGAACACGGTGTCACTGTTTTCGCACATGGTGAAGCGTTGCATGTGAACCAACTAGCTATCGATAAAGTCATTGATACCACAGGGGCAGGGGATACGTTTGCGGCGGGCTTTTTATATGGCTTGTCTCAAAGTGGTTCGTATGAGACGGCTGCACGTATGGGCAATGCGATGGCAGGTAAAATCGTTCAACAGATGGGCGCCCGAGGCGAGTTTTCTGTTGAAGAGCTTGCCGCGTAATGGATATGTTTGAGCCAATACGGCGCTATCTCCACCCTAAGATTATCATTGTCTTGCTGCTTGGTTTCTCGAGTGGCTTGCCGCGATTATTGGTGGCATCAACGCTGAGCGCGTGGCTCTATGATAGCGGTGTCGATAAAGCATCTATTGGTTTATTTGCCTATGTGGCACTGCCTTATAGTTTCAATTTCGTCTGGGCACCGCTCGTTGATCACCTCTCGATTCCTTATCTCACCAAGAAGCTGGGACGCCGTCGCAGTTGGATGGTGACCAGTCAGGTTGCCGTGATGGCATCGCTCTTTTGGTTTTCTACGCTTAATCCCTCTGATGCTCCTGTATCCGTTGCAATAGCAGCGATATTGGTCGCATTCTTTTCCGCATCGCAAGACATTGTGATTGATGCATTCCGCACAGAATATCTCGATAAAGATCAATATGGTGAAGGCGCTGCAGTTGCAGTATTCGGTTATCGTTTGGGGATGTTGGTGGCAGGCGCAGGCGCGCTCTATATTGCTGGTTCGCAAGGGTGGGGTATTACTTATGGCGCGATGTCTTTGTGCATGTTGGTGGGGTTGGTGACGATTCTCATCGCGCGCGAACCGAATGACAGTTTCAAAGAGCCTGATTTTAAGAACCCTGAAGGCTGGCTTAAACATGCGGTGATTGACCCCTTTGCTGACTTCATGAAGAGTCACACAAAATGGTGGCTTATTTTAATATTTGTTGCGGCCTATCGCCTCTCAGATGGCTTTATTGGATTCATCTCCACCTCGTTCTTTTTGGATATTGGTTTTGAGAAAGAACAAATCGCCACTATTGCAAAACTCTATGGTTTCTCCGCCACTATCATTGGCACCTTTGTCGGTGGTGCAATGCTCCATAAACTCGGGCTTTATCGCTCGCTCTTTAGTTTCGGTGTGCTGCAATTGCTTGCGAACCTCACCTATATCATTCTCGCTGTGGTGGGCGCGGAGTCATGGGCATTAATGCTAGCGATTACCTGTGACAACTTAGCAGGCGGCATGGTGACTGCCGCTGCCATCGCCTTCATGATGCGCTTATGCCAAAGCGATTATACCGCTACGCAATATGCACTGCTGGCCTCACTCGCTTCTCTCGCCTCGATCTTGCTCGCAGGCGCATCAGGAATCATCGCTGAGAATTACGGGTGGGTCACGATGTTCAGCATCTCAGGAGTGCTAGGCATTCCCTGCTTGCTCATGCTTATGAGCCTCAAGAAAGAAACGTATTTATTTGAAGATATGAAGAAGATTACTCCTCGATAATTTCTTCAGTGCTTTCAGAGCCATCGCTGGCGATGACTAATGCTAATGCTATGGCTGCTTTCTCACGCACAATTTGCATGTCGGGTGCATTGATGAGTTCTGTGTCCAAGCGGTCATAGCCCACTGCGTCTACAGCATCATTGAGGCACCGTAATGCTTGATCGGCAGCTGTGCTAAACACGATAACATCTTTATCATATAATGCTTTTTCAAGGAAAAAATCATCAAATAAATCACTCGCTGTTGCGTTGAAAGATGTTGAAAGACCTTGATCATTTTCAAACCACGCAATTTCTTGAAAAGAACGGTCAGAAAATGCTTTTAATTCTCCAATGACATTCCTTTTATATACTTTATATTCATTCATTTAAATGACCCTCCATTAAATATGAAATCTTTGACTGGTATATGTGCCTCTAAAGACTTTTGAGTAGAAATAGCATTACCATTTTTGTCTAATGACTGTCCATTTCTTTGCCATCGTACATTGTCCACCCGTTGCCCCGCTTGAGTACTATTAGGATTACCTTTTTGTATTTTAACATAGGTTGTGCCTTTCGTATTCGGTTTCGTATACACAAAACCCCTACCATCTTTAGTTTTCGTCCTCACCCAATCCTTCGGCACGCCCTGTGGTCGACGGAAAAGGCGTGCCTCTTTAATGCGTATTATCTGCTCGCCAACACGCCCGATTATTTTGCCCATTTTTTGCAGAACTTTGCCTGCGGGGATGATGTAAAATTCGGGATAGACAGCTTCTATTGCCTCAGCCTCAATTCTACGAGGATCACCAGGCGGTAGCGGCGGCACCACATTCGGCATATTGGTGGTAAGCGATGCTAGATATGGCTCGGCGGTGCAGCGACAGCCAAAGGCACGTCCAGGATGACCACCTTCGGGTGGGTTATCCCAGCTGAATACTGCATTATCATAACTAGCGTGTAGCGAGCGTACTTTATCATCATCGCGTGAGCGCCAGATATAATGGGTGAAGCCGACCATGCGCTGCTGTTGTTCATCGAGGCGTTGGTTGGTTTGCACCTGCGCCCGTTCGATATCTTTGAAGATGCGGATATCCACTTGCTCAGCGAGGGACGAATGGTTATCAAAGGCTTTCCACTCCATCGCATGGTCGAGGGCTTTTAATTCATCGCTATTGGCAGAATAAAAGCCCTGTTTGGTCGCCTCACTATCGTCATGCAGGAATGCCGCAACACGTGTGAAGAGCACCTCCATTCGTTTGACGAAGAAATACTGTAAATTCGCAGTTTCGGTCTCGAGGTAAGGTCCATGCTCCACAATAAGAGGCGTGATATTTGCCCCGACTAATTGTGCTGAAAATGCTGTATCATGCCGCGTGACCATCTCACCGATCATCACCTCAGCACCGAGCATTGCATCATAGATGCTTTCCAGTGCGGCGATAACACCCGCTTCGCTGTAAGTGGGCGCACGACGCTTGCAATAGGCAATGACGCGCTGCTGTGCTTCATAGTCAATGGCGTTAAACATAGTGTGGTTTTCTCCTTGAACCCACAATATGGGAGAAGGAGTGCGGGCGCGGAAGGGGTCTATATTACCACGTCACCTCAGGCGGCAAACTCATCAAAATAGCTTCGGCGTTGCCGTCGGTCATGATGCCAAAGCGTGTGCCGCGATCATGAAGCAAGTTAAACTCGACATAACGTCCACGGCGTTCTAGCTGGTGGGCGCGGTCTGCATCTGTCCACGGGGTGTTCATCCGTTCGCGAATAATCTCGGGATAGGTATCGCGTAAACATTTGCCTACATCTTTTGTGAAGGCGAGGTCAGCATCCCAATCATTGCTATTGAGATAATCATAGAATATGCCGCCAATTCCGCGCGGTTCATTTCGGTGGGGGAGGAAAAAATAACGATCACACCATGCTTTATATTCGTCATAATAATCCGCGTTATGCGCGTCACAACATTGCTTGAATCGTGCGTGAAATATATCTGACATTACATCGTCTGGCATAAACATAGGGGTGAGGTCTGCCCCGCCACCAAACCATTGTTTGCCTGAGGTTGTCCCGCCATCACCTGTGATAATCATGCGGGTGTTCATATGCACAGCAGGTACGTGTGGGTTTGCCATATGCGCGACGAGTGAAATGCCAGATGCCCAAAAACGCGGGTCGTCCTGAGCTTGTGGCATTTCTTTTTGGAACGTTTCTGAGAATTCACCTTCAACAGTGGAGATGTTCACGCCGACTTTTTCAAATAAGCGTCCACGCATTAACGACATTTCGCCCCCGCCTCCCTTTTCGCGGTCCCATGGCTTGCGTGTGAAGCTGCCGATGTCACCGTCATAGTTTTCAGCTTCTATTTCGAGCGCCTCAAAGCTTGCGCATATTTCGTTGCGCAGTTGCCTGAACCAATCTTGGGCTATCTTTTTCTTTTCTTCCATTATTCTGTTCATCAAGGCCTCTCTTAACTTAATACCCCTTGCAAATGCAAGGGCGCCGACCGTTCGGCGGATTAAAATTTGTATGATTTTAATCTAAAGATATTACAAAAACTGTCTACGTGCTTCTGATAGCACGATGGCGGCACTCATTGCAACATTGAGTGAACGCATACCCTCACTCATCGGAATAATCAGACGATGATCAGCACCATTATGAATATCTTCGGGTAGCCCCGCACTTTCGCGCCCCATGATGAGTCGGTCAGTGGGCTGAAAGGTAAAATCATAAATAGAAGCCTCAGCTTTAGTGCTTAGAACAATGGTGCGCCCCTCAGAGCTAGCTTCAAAACTGTTCCAATCATTATGGCGTTTCAGTTCTATATGTTCCGCATAATCCATCCCAGAGCGCCGCACGCGTTTTTCATCAAGGGGAAAGCCGCATGGTTCGATAATATGAAGTTCTGTTTCGAAACAGGCGCACAGGCGCATACATGCACCTAAATTTTGTGGAATGTCGGGTTGGTATAAGATGAGTGAGGGCATGGAAGCTACGTTACATGGTTATGACAATGTCACAGCAATAACGATAAATATATCCTATTGCTAGTCTTTATGAGTCTTTGTTATTGCATAATGACTGTGACTTAGCTAAAAAAAGCAGAGATTCGCCCTCGCATGTCCGTGTGTTGGGTTTTTATTTTATACCAATTACTGACCATCAAGGAGTGCTCATGTCAGAG
This sequence comes from uncultured Rickettsiales bacterium, assembly GCA_937982385.1. GTDB lineage: Bacteria > Pseudomonadota > Alphaproteobacteria > Rickettsiales > UBA998 > CALJMC01. The sequence continues at coordinate 9,145 of CALJMC010000073.1, forward strand.
ACACAGTCAGACAATACTGGGGCAGAAAACAATCAAGAGCCCACCCGCCGTGATTTCATCGTATTGATGGCGTCAGGTATGGCGGCCGTTGGCGGCGTTGGCGCGCTATGGCCATTTGTTGATAGTATGAACCCGTCAGCAGATGTATTGGCGCTTTCTTCAACTGAGGTGGATTTGTCATCTGTTGCTGAGGGACAAGAAATAAAAATTATGTGGCGCGGTAAGCCGGTCTATATTCGTCATCGCACGAAAGCAGAAGTGGCAGAAGCAAAAGCAGTGCCGCTTGAAGACTTACCCGATCCACAAACAGATGCAGAGCGCACCAAAGAAGGCAAAGAGCAGTGGCTCGTGATGCTCGGCGTATGTACACATTTGGGTTGTGTTCCACTTGGTGGCAATAAGGGTGACTATAATGGCTGGTTCTGTCCGTGCCATGGTTCGCATTATGATATTGCAGGTCGTATTCGTAAAGGCCCAGCACCAACAAATCTCATCGTTCCAGACTATGTATTCTTGAACGATAATCGCATTAAAATCGGCTAATTTTTTATAAAGTAAGAGGCACAGATTATGGGTGGCAACGCAGGTGAACAAAAAGATGGTATCATTGGTTGGATAGATTATCGGCTGCCGATTTTTACTATGCTACAACATTCGGCGGTTGAATATCCAACCCCACGCAATTTGAACTATTGGTGGAACTTCGGTTCTATCGCGGGCATCTGCTTGGTGCTGCAAATTCTTACAGGTATCGTGTTGGTGATGCATTATGTGCCGCACACCTCTATGGCGTTTGATAGTGTTGAACACATTATGCGTGACGTAAATTATGGCTGGCTCATTCGTTATATGCATGCGGTGGGGGCGTCGATGTTCTTTGGTGTCGTCTATATTCATATATTCCGTGGGCTCTATTATGGCTCCTACAAAGCCCCGCGAGAGATTTTGTGGTGGCTTGGTATTGTTATTTTGCTGCTTATGATGGCAACTGCATTCATGGGTTATGTGCTTCCATGGGGTCAAATGAGTTTCTGGGGTGCGACGGTAATTACTAACTTGTTCTCAGCATTTCCAGTGGTGGGAGAGTCTATCGTAACATGGCTGTGGGGCGGGTTCTCCGTTGATAATCCAACCTTGAATCGCTTCTTCTCATTGCATTATCTTATGCCGTTCTTGTTGGTCGGTGTAGTCTTCATGCATTTATGGGCATTGCACACGCATGGGTCAAACAACCCGCTCGGTATTGATGTGAAGTCAGATAAAGACACTATTCCTTTCCACCCATATTATACGGTGAAGGATTTCTTGGGCTTCTCAATCTTCTTTATGATTTTTGCATGGTTTGTGTTTTTCGCACCAAACTATCTTGGACATGCTGATAACTATATACCTGCCGATCCATTGGTCACACCTCCGCATATTGTGCCTGAATGGTATTTCCTACCTTTCTATGCAATCTTGCGTGCCGTGCCTGACAAGTTGGGTGGTGTACTCGCTATGTTTGCGTCTATTATGGTTCTGTTTGTGCTTCCATGGCTCGATACGCAAAAAGTACGTTCGGCTCGTTTCCGTCCGCATTTCCGTCCTTTCTTCTGGCTCTTCGTGATTAACGCGGTTGCGCTGGGTTGGCTTGGTCAAATGCCTGCTGAAGGTTGGTATGTATGGGCATCTCGCGCATGTACGCTTTATTACTTTGGCTACTTCTTCATTCTGTGGCAAGTGCTGCCTCGCTTCGAGAAAACACTTCCATTGCCTGAGAGCATTGCATCTCCTGTTTTGAGAAAAGCATGTATTGCCTTGGCGATTGGTGTGTTGTCATTCGGTGCGGTGAGTGATGCGCAAGCAGCTGGTGATGTTGAGCATCCAAAGCAACAGGCTTGGCAGTTTGATGGCATGACAGGAACAGTTGACCGTCAGTCAGCGCAACGTGGTTTGCAAGTTTATCGTGAAGTTTGTGCTTCATGTCACAGCCTGAAACGCATTGCCTTTCGTAACCTCACACAGCTTGGCTTTTCTGAAGATGAAGTGAAGGCAATGGCGGCTGAGTATGATGTGACAGATGGTCCCAATGATGAAGGTGATATGTTTGAGCGCAAAGCGGCGCCATTCGATAAATTCCCTGGGCCTTATGCGAACACACAGCAAGCGCGTGCTAGCAATGGCGGAGCCTATCCCCCAGATTTGTCTTTGATTATTAAAGCGCGCCCAGACGGTGCAAACTATCTACATTCATTGCTTACGGGCTATGGTGATGCTCCTGAAGATTTTGAGGTTGGTGAGGGCTTGAACTACAATCCATATTTTGCGGGTTCACAAATCGCAATGGCCGCGCCATTGTCTGATGGACAAGTAGAATATCAAGATGGTACGGACGCATCAGTTGACCAAATGGCTAAAGATGTAGCGAACTTCCTGCAGTGGACAGCAGAGCCAGAAATGGAAATGCGCAAGAAGATGGGTATTCGCGTACTTATTTTCCTCGCCATCATGAGCTTCTTCTTCTATCTCGCGAAGAAACGCATTTGGGCGGATGTTTACAAAAACAAATAAGGCTAACTGTTAGTGGAAAACTGGCTAGATTATCTGCACGCGGCAATCCTTGGTGTTGTCGAGGGTGTAACTGAATTTCTGCCAATTTCTTCTACAGGGCACCTTATTTTCGTTAGTGATATGCTGGGGTTCAATGCCCCTGAGGGCAAGGTGTTTGAAGTGGTGATTCAGCTTGGCGCTATCTTAGCGGTGTGCTGGTATTATCGAAAACGACTTGCAGATGTGTTGATGAATTTCTTTACCTCGGCTGAGAAGCGTCGTTTCGCATGGTTGATTGCAGTGGCATTCATTCCGACATTGGTGATTGGTCTCACCGCGCACAGCACGATAAAATCGCTCTTCACCACCAATATCGTCGCCTATATGCTGATTCTCGGTGGGATAGCTATATTGATTATTGAATATATAAAGCCCGAACC
>CALJMC010000074.1 GCA_937982385.1 uncultured Rickettsiales bacterium
AATGTACCAGCACGTGATTTGACAGACAGCGCAATATTTGCCAAGGTATCAATATCATTTTTTTGCTGTGCTTCATTGGTGGTAATAAGCGTGTAATAGCGTTCTAACAACTCTAAATCATCACGGATAAGCTGAATAAACTCATCAGTAGAATTGCCAATCACCTGTTGTGCGCGTTTGATAGCCTCGGGGGTGAAGAGGTCTTTGATAGAAATATTTTTCCCAATCTTCTCTTTCAATCGATAATCCGCATTAATGATGGTGACATCTTTGGAAGGTTTGCTGATTTTCTTGCCGCCAATTTCTGTGACGGGGATCTTCTTCTCATCAATGAATGCTCGTCTATTCTTCTCAATATCACTCGTATTTCTTCGACGCCTATCGGGCCCTGTATAGGTGGGGGACAGCACAAAGTTGCGCGGATGCTCAACGACGAGCGTTATGCGGTCGCAGATGGTTTTTGCAGAGAAAGGCTTCACCACAAACTCAGTGATGCCCGCATCACGCGCAGCCGTTACATGATGTTGTTGTGCTTTTCCTGTTAGCATGATGATGGGGAGCAGGCGATTGGGTGAGTCATCTGAGCTACGAATGAAGGTGATAAAATCAATGCCACTCATGGGTTTCATATCCCAATCGGTGATGACCATATCTATTTTTTCAGTTTGCAGAAGGCGCAGCCCTTCCTCGCCGTTCTTAGCGTAGGAAATATGTTTGAAACCAAGGCTGAACAATACGCGCTTTACCAAATCGGCAATGCGTGAGTCGTGGTCCATAATCAAAATTTTGATATGGGCGAGTCGTTCTAGTGCTGGTGGTTGCGATGCCATAAATGTTATTTATTCGACGAGAAGTTGAAGACCATATCCTGCAACGAGCAGAATCATTACCTTCCACCATCTTACTCCAAAAAACCCTGCAATGAAAGGAAGGACTGTTCCTACAGGCAACCACCATAGCACAACAAGCCACATGCCGTATTTTTGCATGAGTCCACGGAAGAATTGATAGTCATCCTCTGAAATGCCGTGAAAAGCGGCGCGGTAGCGCGAGAAAAAGCTGCCTAGCCACCAGTTAAGCGTTGCGCCTGTCAGGATAGCACATAGGGCAACAAAATGCGGAACGATAAACAGCTCATCAGGCTGCATAAAGCGCATGGTAGAGAGCGTTAAATCTTTTCCAATGGGGATAAGAAAAATGGTTCTGAGATGCTCAAGAAATATATCACTATAGATGCTGTTCATGCAGCTAGTTTACTACAATGAATCAAAAATTCCATATTTCCTTTTGGACCGGTAATTGGGCTCGGGGTGAGGCCGCGAACATGCCACCCCATTTCAGTCGTAGCCCATGCTTCAATCGCATCGCAGACGGCTTTATGCTCTGAGGGTTTGCTGACGAGGCCGCCTTTGCTCAAATTTCCCATCCCCACCTCAAATTGTGGTTTGATGAGTGCGATGAGATGTGCATCATCTGCGGCTAAACCCATAACGGCAGGCAGCACTTTGGTCATGCTGATAAAGCTGGCATCACACACAATAATATCTGGTGTATAGGGGAGAGCATCGCTTGTGAGATGGCGTGCATTCGTGCCTTCGAGTGAGGTGATTTTTTCATGGGTTAGCAGGCTTTTATGCAGTTGCTCATGCCCGACATCCACCGCGACCACATGCGCGGCTTTGTTATGCAGCAATACATCGGTAAACCCGCCCGTAGATGCTCCAACATCAACACAATTCTTATCCGCAACCGCCACATCAAACACATCAAGTGCATGAACAAGTTTTAGTGCCCCGCGTGACACCCATTGCGATACATTATTTTCTTTGAGTGTTAGCACCGCATCATCCGCAACCTTGCTCGATGATTTGGTAACGGCAACCCCATTCACCAAGGCTTCACCCTTGGTAATAAGCGCTTGTGCGCGACTGCGCGATGAGGCGAGCCCTGCATCCAATAATGCTATGTCGATACGTTTCATTAACTACGACGACTAACAACGAACTCAGCGAGAGTGATGAGATTGACTGCTTTCTTTTTATCAAATACTTCGAGATGACCCACAGCTTGGCGCGCAAGAATTTGTGCTTGTTCGCGGGCGCGGTCTATGCCGAGTGCTTCGACGAGTGTTGCTTTGCCAGCTTCGGCGTCTTTGCCTACTTCTTTACCCGTCTCTTCGCGGGTTCCCTCAGCATCGAGCAGGTCATCGGTGATTTGGAATGCTAAGCCGATGTCGTGCGCATAGCGACGTAGTGCGCTGCGGAGTTTATCGGATGATTTCCCCAAAATAGCGCCTGCCTCGCAGGAAATAGCGAACATTTCGCCCGTTTTGAGACGTTGTAGGCGAATGATTTCATCGACGCTAAGTTCTTTATCTTCTGCTTCCAAATCGAGCATTTGTCCACCGACCATGCCACGACACCCAGCGGCGCGTGCGATAGAGCGGATGAGCTCACAACGTACTGACGGGTCAACATGCACATCACGATTAGCGAGCAATTCAAAAGCGAGTGCTTGGAGCGCATCACCTGCGAGAATAGCTGTCGCTTCATCAAATTCTTTGTGACAGCTTGGTTTCCCGCGGCGCAAATCATCATCATCCATGGCTGGTAAATCATCATGAATGAGTGAGTAAGTATGCAAAAACTCAATCGCTGATGCGGTGTAGAGTGATGCTTCACGGCTGACACCAAAAAGGCTGGCGCATGAGACGGTCAAAAACGGACGCAAGCGCTTTCCGCCTGAGAGTGCTGAATAGCGCATGGCTTCCATCACGCGGGCTTCGCCACTGCGATTGATGGATTGTTCTTCCATATGACGATCGGCAAATGAAATGACATTAGAGCGCCTGCCATCAGGGTGGGGCAAAAGCGATTCCATCGTTTCATTGAGTGCGTTTGATACGTCTTCAAGTTCTTTTTGTAGGTCAATCATAGTCTGCGATTCCGTTCGTGTTTATTTGGTTTTATAATCTTTTAAGATTAAAATCATACAAATTTTAATCCGCCAAATGGTTGGCGCCCTTGCAGTCGCAAGGGATAGCGGATTAATATACTAGTTAATCCTCTATAAATGGCTGCTCAGACGTGCTGCCATCTGGGTTTTGTGTGAGTGCTCTCACTTTTAATTCTGCATCTTTGAGGCGTGCCTCGCAATGGGTTTTCAGTGCGGTGCCGCGTGTGTAATCGGTGATAGATTGCTCAAGGCTAGCATCGCCGCCTTCCAAGCGTTTGACGATATTTTCTAACTCGCGCATGCCATCTTCAAAAGAGAGCTCGGTGATATCATTCGTAGCGGCTGATTTATTGGTCATAAGGTATGGCTTACATATAAAAGTGACATTGTGGGTGGCAAATAGTGTAAGAAATCACACAGATAAGAGCAAGCGTTATTCTACGCAATCGAAAAAGTGGGCAATCTTTGACATGGCTGATGGAGCAGATTAACATCACTCACACAGAAAAAGACGATAATAATGAGGTGAGCACTATGACAAAGATATTTACATTAGCGATTGCGTGGATGGTTATATGCGTGGGCAGCATGCATGATGCGCATGCGGTATTGCGTATTGATATTACCCAAGGCGATGGTTTTAAGCCGATGCCGATTGCAATTCCAAACATTACAGCTGATACAGCCGAGATGCAAGATATTGGACGCAAGGTGTCTGAAGTGGTGGCAGCTGATCTTGAGCGTTCAGGATTGTTTCGAATTATTGATAAGCGCGCTTTCCTTCAAA
>CALJMC010000075.1 GCA_937982385.1 uncultured Rickettsiales bacterium
CTTGCAAATTGACAACGCCCACCGTGTGTTCGTTTTCCTCACAGGCGACAATCACTTGCGCGGCATTTTCAAAAATAGCAGACGGTATGATAGAACCAAAATATTCACGCGACATAAAATAAGGTACGAGCGAACGATCAGGACAATGCACAGCGGTGTTAATCGGTGATTCCATCGAGAGCGATGCACCAATAATCAAACGCCACATATGGGCTGCCGTCTCGGCAGGAAATGGTGAGTCAGCGAAGCGGCTGGTGACCATCTTCATCATGTCAGATTCACGCTTAGGGCGAATAAAACTGCCTGTTACGCCTGACGATGTTTTCAGTTCCCCCACTTGCTCCACGTAAGCACAGCGCGCCTGCAGCAATGCGATGAGCTGGTTATCAATTGTATCAATCTCATCACGTATATGCGAGAGCGCACTATTCAGCTTGTCATTTTCCATCTGTTGGCTATTCTCCTAGGTTCAACTCCCTAACCTATTAGTGAAAATTCACCATGACTGCAAGCACTACACATCACTTTGGCTCCGAATATCGGGAAGTCACCATCGAGAACGTCGCCGTCATTGCCGATGATGCGCCATTGCGCCTCGATTGTGGCTTAGAAGTGCGCGACATCCCCATCGCCTATGAGGCCTATGGCACGCTCAATGATGATGCCTCTAACGCTATTTTGCTCTGCCACGCCTTAACGGGTGACCAATTCGTAGCGTCCGAGCACCCTGTCACCGGCAAAGTCGGGTGGTGGGAGAATATGGTCGGACCTGATAAGCCGATTGATACGGATAAATATTTCGTGATTTGCTCCAATGTAATTGGTAGCTGCGTAGGCTCATGGGGGCCTAAATCCATCAACCCAGACACTGGCAAAGCCTACGGACTCGATTTCCCTGTTATTACCCTGTTTGACATGGTGCGCGCGCAGGAGCGGCTCATTAGTAAATTAGGCATCTCAAAATTATTCGCTGTGATTGGAGGCTCGATGGGCGGTATGCAAGTGCTGGGATGGACGGCGCTGTTTGCCGAGAAAGTCCACGCCGCTATGCCTATTGCCACCGCACCCAAACATTCCGCGCAAAATATCGCCTTCCACGAAATCGGACGCCAAGCGATTATGGCAGACCCCCAGTGGTGTGGCGGGCGCTATATGGACGAGAAACGCTACCCCGCCAAAGGGCTATCGGTGGCGCGAATGACCGCACATGTGACCTATCTCTCAGAGTCTGCTTTGCACCAAAAATTTGGACGTGAATTGCAGAATAAAGAACGCGTGTCCTATGGATTTGAGGCGGATTTCCAAATTGAGAGCTATCTGCGCTATCAAGGCGCGAACTTCGTAGAACGCTTCGATGCCAATGCTTATCTCTATATCACCCGCGCAATGGACTATTACGACCTCGCCAGTTTAAGTAGTGGTTCACTCGCCGATGTATTCCGTGACATTGAAACACGCTTCTGTGTGGTGTCATTCTCAAGCGATTGGCTCTATCCCACGGTAGAAAGCCGCGCCATCGTCCGCGCCCTCAATGGCGTAGCGGCAGATGTTAGGTTCGCCGAAATCACCACCGATAAAGGACATGACGCATTCCTCCTCGACATCCCAGAATTTGCGGCGATGATTGAAGGGTTTTTGAAGGATGTGAGTATTTCTGATGAATAAAGCATCATCACCCCTCCAGATTCTTCAGCAGACTTATGGTTATGACCAGTTTCGTGGTCGCCAAGCGGATGTTATTGACCATGTTAATGACGGCAATAATGCATTTGTGTTGATGCCCACAGGGAGTGGGAAATCGCTTTGTTACCAGATTCCTGCGCTTTGTCGCGATGGTATTGGCATTATCATTTCTCCGCTTATTGCGCTGATGCATGACCAGGTGAGTGCGCTGCAACAGCTCGGCATTGCTGCGGTTGCCATTCATTCAGGCATGTCAGCCGCCGAGATTAGCCATGCCAAACAGCAGATGCGTGACGGTGAGATAAAGTTGATTTATGTCGCGCCTGAGCGGCTATTGATGGATGATTTTTTAGAGATGTGCGATGACCTCCCCCTCGCCCTCTTTGCCATTGATGAGGCGCATTGTGTGTCGCAATGGGGGCATGATTTCAGACCGCATTATACGGAATTATCACTGCTCGCAGAGCGCTACCCTCATATTCCGCGCATTGCGCTGACTGCCACCGCCGATGCGGCAACGCGCAAGGATATTGTCGAACGCCTCAAGCTCGACCCCGATAATTGCTTCATCACAGGGTTTGACCGCCCGAACATTCATTATAGCATTATCGAGAAAAACAACGCCAAGCAGCAGTTTTTGAGCTTCATTAATGAGCATCACAAGGGTGATAGCGGGATTATTTATTGTCTGTCGCGCAAGGCTACCGAGGACACTGCCGCATGGCTACGCGAGCAAGGCTTTGATGCACTACATTATCATGCAGGAATGAGTGCTGATGCCCGTGCCGAGAATCAAAATAGGTTTCTGCGCGAGGATAATATCATCATGGTGGCGACGATTGCCTTTGGCATGGGTATCGACAAACCAGATGTGCGTTTTGTGGTGCATATGACCATCCCCAAAAATATTGAAGCCTATTATCAAGAAACAGGACGTGCGGGACGTGATGGGTTACCTGCCAACGCATTGATGATTTATGGTATGGGGGATGCCGCCCAGCTTCGCAGCTTTATCGAAAACTCCACTGCACCAGACCTCCAAAAGCGCATTGAACATCACAAACTCAATGCATTGCTTGGCTTGTGCGAGGCGGCATGCTGCCGTCGACAAGTCATCCTTGATTATTTCAACGATAATTGCGAACCATGCAATAATTGCGACACATGCTTGAACCCACCCATCACCATTGATGGTACGGTTGCTACACAAAAAGCCATCTCATGCGTCTATCGTACAGAACAACGCTTTGGGGTGGCCTATCTGATTGATGTATTGCTTGGCAAAGCAAGTGACCGCATGGTGAATTTTGGGCATGATAAGCTCAGCACATTCGGCATCGGGGAGGAACATAGCAAAGCGGAATGGCAGAGCGTGTTCAGGCAGCTCATCGCACAGAATTTATTGATAGTGGACGTGACAGGGCATGGCGGGCTGCATATCACCGCCGATGGCATGGCATTCCTGAAAGAAAAGCAGAGCATTCAACTACGGAAATATGTCGCAAAAGCCTCCACGAGCACACGCAGCGCAGCGAAAAAGAAAATTGCAGCATCACTCAGCCCCGAGAATCAATCGCTGTTCGATGCGCTTAAAGATAAACGTATGGCACTCGCCAAGGCGCAGAATGTGCCGCCTTACGTGATTTTTCACGATAAAACCCTCATCGAACTCGCCACCAGCAAACCGCAAGACAATAATGCACTGGCAGAGATTAGCGGTGTTGGGGAAAAGAAAATCGAACGCTATGGCGCCGATTTCCTCGATGTTATTGCTGATTATGTGGCAGCGGCGTAGAAATGCGAACAGAAAGTTCGCATCTGCCGAGAGCGTCGCGCCAGCGACAGCGGAGCAACGCACAGCATGTGCGGCTGCAAAGCAAACAAATAAACTAACCTTCGCGTAAATCATCGCCGTAACGGGCGAGCAGAAGCACGGGGATGAGCGCCATAATCACCATCATCAAAGCGGGCGTGGCGGCGGCGATTAACTGCTCATCCATGGCTAACTCATAGGTGCGAATAGAGAGTGTATCAAAGTTGAATGGGCGGAGCATCAGGGTTGCGGGGAGTTCTTTGACGGTATCAACAAACAACACGATAGCCGCCAACCCCACCCCTTTTTTGATGATAGGGAAATGCACCAAGAACGTACGTTTGAAAGTGCTTAAACCCAACATCTGAGCGGCATCATCGACTGTGGGTGATACTGCTTCTAGTGCGGATTCTACGCTGCCCAAAGCAATCGCCATGAAGCGCACTACGCAGGCAAACACAATGCCCGCCATGCTGCCCGTAATCAGCAACCCTATATCCATATCGAACCATGATTGCATGCTATCAGCCAACCATTTGTCGAAGGCTAACATAGGAATAAGGATACCCACAGCAATGACAGAGCCGGGAATTGCATAGCCCATGGCAGACGAACGATAGAGAGTTTTTGTGAAGTGCGAAAGATTTCCTTCTCGTATTTTTATAGAGAAATAAAGTGCAATCACAATTGCTAAAATCGACACACTTACGCCTAATATGAATGAGTTGACGAACGCATTCCATGTGAGGCTATCTCCCCATGTATTGTATGTGCTGAACAATGACCAATCGATAAGTGCCGCGAGAGGGATGAACGCACCAATCATAGGCGGTATACAGCAAAGCACCATCGCGACGACGGCTTTGAAGCCTGTCAACTTGGTCTCTGGCAATGGGTGATAGAGAGCCGTACGGTTGTCATAGCGAGCTTGTTTGCGGCTTTTTCGTTCAATCCACAGCACCCCACCCGCCAGCAACAACAACATAGCCGAGAGCTTGGCGGCGGCTATTTGGTCACCCATGCCATACCATGCGCGATAGATGGCGGTGGTGAAGCTATCGACCCCAAAGAGTGACACGACACCAAAATCTGCGAGGGTTTCCATCCCCACCAACGCGACACCCACCACAATGGCAGGACGTGCAATGGGCAGTGCCACGGCAAAGAACAAGCGCCATCCGCCGACCCCGAGCAGCCGAGCAGAGTCCAACACCTGACGCGAATGACGCGCAAATGATGCCCGAGCCAGCATATAAACATAAGGATAGAGCGCAAAAGACAGCACCAATATCGCCCCCACCATCGAGCGAATATCAGGCGCGACATACTCGCCATAGACCACGCCTGCAAAGGCGCGATACCATGTTTGAAGCGGTCCTGCAGGCTCCAATAAATGCGCATAGACCATCGCCAGCACATAGGCAGGCATCGCAAGTGGCAGCAACAACATGAGCTGAAAGAACCGACGCAACGGGAATTGATACATCGTCACCAACCATGCTGCCGTTGTACCAAGGATAAAGGTGCAAATCGACACCCCAAACAGCAACACCACACTATTGCCCAAATAGCGCCCCATCACATGCGTAAAAAGATGCTCCAACACCCCCGAATCTGCCGTGAAGAGTGACGCAAAAATTGCCACCATCGGCAAGAGCAACACACATGCAATCACCACAGCAAGCATCTGCCATGGTGAAGTCAGGGGAAAAACTGTTTTGCGCGTCGCATGCATTGATAATCATTCTCATTTTCAGTGAGGTGCAGGATTATCATAGCGGACGCAAAGGTGCAAGCAGCTCTTATATCGCCTACTTCCCTGCTGTGCGAGAATCTTGTTCAAGCGTAGACGTTTGCGCCTCCACCTCTGCTTTATTAGGGTCAAGCTGCACATCAACAGGCTGTGTAAGTTCGGCAATCAACTTTGGGTCAGTGACGGTCAATTGCAATTGAGGTTTGCCGTCTTCGCCCGCACTATGCACCACCTCAACGCCCTCCACCCCATGCGCAATCGTTTCCGCACGGAGATTGGCTAGAACTTTCTGCTCAGCAGACATGGCAGCCAAATTTATCACATAGCTTGCTCCATCTTCTAATGCACCAGTTGCGTTTTCAACCAACGGCAACATGCCAGCGCTTTGTTGCACAGCATCTACAAACCAACCCTTCGTATCCTCCAGAGGCACTTCTGTGCTCAAAAAAGAAGGTGATGCTTCATCCTTGTTGTGTTGCACCACTCGCATCTTAGGCATTCTAGTCTCTTCAATGATCTCACGCGCTTCAGCACCTAATTCTTTGTCATCAAGGGTGCCGATTGGATGCTTTGTTAACCAGTCTCTCTGTAACGTTTTTAACGCAGTTTTCTGATTTTCATATGATTGAGATTGATGTGCTGCACCCATTTCAGAATTATAAGGCACCAACTGCCCGTTAGCATTATATGACAAACCATTATAGTAGCGACAGCAGTGATCTACTAGATTTATATCTGCACGAAGCCTCAGAACATCCATTGTTGGGGCAGCTGGCTTATTCCCATCCAGCGGCATTTGAACAGAGGTTATATTGCGGCGTGCTTCACTATGTCCTT
>CALJMC010000076.1 GCA_937982385.1 uncultured Rickettsiales bacterium
TTCAATCACATCGCCAATAAGTGACGGCAGTTCTTTCTCCAGCGGCGCAAAACATGCATCGACTGTTTCCGAACGCATCGCGGGGTCATAACTATCGAGCAGCGCATCATAGGCTGACAAACCTAATGCATCTGCTTTGGCCGCCGCTTGCTCACGCACCAATTCCAGCACTTTTTTAAAATGCGGAATGAAACTTTTATAATCATTATCTTTGCGCGCACCGCGCCATGCATGTTCGCTTGCAGAGGATGCCTTCGCCATCGCCGACACCAAATCAGATGGCAAACATGTCTCATGAATATGACCATGCCGCATTTCACGAAGGTTAGCGTGCTGCCAATCATTCAAACCAGAAGCAGATGCTTCCGCCTCGCCTAGCAAATCACCCAAGCGTTCATCCATCATCATCTCATGTGAGATGCCTGCCATGATTGCCAATTGTTCACCTCGCAGCTCATGTGAACCCTCTGGCATATAGGTCGCGGCATCCCAATGAAGCAAACCTGTGACGCTACCCACCATATTCATACGGTAGAAATGCTGTTCTAATGCTATATAGGCTTTTGACATCTAGGCTTCCTTCTTGCGATAATGACCACCGAAATAAAACATCAAGATAGCAAACGACATCCCAAACCATGTCAGGGAATATTCAAAATGATTATTACGTAATTGAATATCTCCGCTAGAGGGAACAGGCAGTGTTTTTTGGTTGTTATCACCGACCACGTCCGCCGCATACGGCAACAACTTATAGCCCGAATCCGCAGACATTAGCTCAATATCTTTATGAAACCACATATTTTTAATCGGCTGATTCTCGGGCGTGTACATGGTCGAATCATTATCAGTACGAATTTGCACCTCTAGCTCCTGCCAACCTTCAGCCACAGAATCAAGACGCTGCTCTTGGTTTTTGAGGTCGGCAGGAACCCATCCACGATTCAACAGAATGATGCGACCATCTTCCATACGAAATGGTGTGTGCACATGATAGCCCTGCTGGCTCTTATGGAACCGTGCGGCAATGTGCAACTCAACATCACTGATGAACTCACCGCGAATCTTCGCTTTACGAAAACCTAACTCTGCATAAGCATCTGCGCTATCGGGAATGAAATCAACCGTCAGCGGTGACTGCACATTCGCCGTCTCGATTTTAGTGATAATCGCATCTTTCCATTCCATACGAGAAATCTGCCATCCACCAAGCGCCAGCAGCCCTGCAATAGAGAAAAGAGTGAACAGCGTAAACGCTAAGGTCGGCTTTTTCCAATAATACTCAGTCATCTTCCAATTCCTTTTTGCGGTAGCGATATTGAAGTACGAGCAGCATAGCCTTAAAGAAGCGCAAAGACCACCACGAGCTGAGCAGAATCACAACTATTCCAACAGCAATATGCACCCATAATGGTGGATGGTAATTTATCTCTAATATAAATGCGACCATGAGCATCACCGCTCCCGCTACCAGCATCACCCCGGTGGCTGGCCCGTCGCCATTATCATGCTTGGTAATATCAAACCCGCAGACATCGCATGTTTCTTTAAATGCGATAGCACCTGAAAACACGGAAGACTCAGCACATGCAGGACATGTCCCCGACATGCTCAATGAAAATAAAGATGGTATTTTTGAAGGTTCTGACATGCGGACATCATAACATTATGGTCGTTAGTTGCTAGTCTTTAGTCATTAGACTTTGGGAGCGAGGACAGTACGTCCGAGTCAGCCGTGAGCGTCGCGCCAGCGACAGCGGAGAAACGCACAGCATGTGCGGCTTCGGAGCAATCAAACAACCATAAAAGCCTGTGTTTGGATGCAGTGCTAGGAATGCTCACCCGCAGTACCGCAGCGTAGCATCGCTACGTGAGGACACGAGGATGAACATGGCAACGCAATGCGCCAAAGAATGGCTTATGCACCGCCCCACCAGTAAACTGCTACGAATAGGAATATCCATACCACATCGACAAAGTGCCAATACCATGCAGCAAACTCAAAGCCTAAATGGCCTTCAAGTGACAATGTCCCTCTGCGGGCACGTACAAGGCATACTGCCAGAAAAATAGTCCCGACAAGTACATGTGCGCCGTGGAAGCCTGTCGCCATGTAGAAGGTTGAAGAGTATACACCATCAGTGAATCCAAATGCTGCATGGCTATATTCATAAGCTTGCAACAATGAGAAAAGAGCACCAAGTGCGACAGTCAGCGAAAGCCCACGAATCAAATCTTTTTGATTACCTTCAAGCAATGCATGATGGGCCCATGTAACAGTAGTGCCTGAAAGCAAAAGGATGAGTGTATTGATAAGTGGTAAATCCCATGCGTCAAACGTAATGATGCCTGTTGGTGGCCATACGCCATCGGCAATCGCCCATACATCCGTTAGGGGCAACTTAGGAAAGCCGGCAGCATTGAAAAATGCCCAGAAGAACGCGAAAAAGAACATCACCTCAGAAACGATGAAAAGCGCCATGCCCAAACGCAATCCGCCTTTCACAACACCTGTATGGTGGTTTTCTTTCAGGCCTTCATGAATCACATCTTTCCACCAGCGATACATGCACCACATAACAAATGCAAAGCCTGCTGCTAGAATCGTTGCACCACCCTGCATCTCATGCATATACAATGCCGCACCTATGCCAATGATAAATACCGCGAGCGCACTCAAGATAGGCATCGGGCTTGGATCTACGAGGTGATAATCATGATGTTGTTCATGCGCCATGGGACGTCTCCATACTCAAAAAATGTATATTTATTCTACAGAAGGAACTTCTTTAGACTTATAAAAGGTATATGACAATGTAATATTTTTTACATCATCTAAATTGTCATCTTCAGCAATTTGGGGGTCGATAAAGAACGATACCGGCATTTTTACAACCTGACCGGGTTCAACAGCCTGATTTTCATAACAGAAACATTCAGTTTTTATAAAATATTCGCCCGCCTTGTGCGGGGTAACATTAAAAACGGACACACCATAACTCAACTCATCCGTTAAGTTCTCTACCTCAAAAAACACCAACGACTGCTCACCGACACGCAACGTCACTTCATCTTGCTCAGCCTCGAACCGCCACGGAAGTTGCTTATCTATGTTAGTATTAAATTGAACGCTTACGGTGCGATCTAACATCTCACCTGCAAATTCGGACACTTGCCCTGGTGTACCACCAAAACCCGTCACTTGGCAGAAAAGACGATAAAGCGGGACTGACGCAAAGCTCAGTCCAACCATAAATATTGCGATCAATAATAACTTAATCGCCAGCTTACTGTTTGATTGTTTCATATCACATCGGCACTTTTATCATCGCCAAGGAGAATAAGAGTACCATTAAAAACAAGAGAATCGCTAAGATGACATAATTTTTCGACTTCTTGCGCTCATGTATGTCGTGATGTGGCATAATGTATTTCCATTTTCATTTACAGATCGTCTTATAGTCTAGTGCGAATGAAA
This sequence comes from uncultured Rickettsiales bacterium, assembly GCA_937982385.1. Taxonomy (GTDB): domain Bacteria; phylum Pseudomonadota; class Alphaproteobacteria; order Rickettsiales; family UBA998; genus CALJMC01. The sequence goes on from CALJMC010000076.1 coordinate 3,479, forward strand.
AACGGAACACTAGCCTACTCGTCATCCTGCTTATTACGGCGCATGAAATCAAGCACCATCAAGATGAATATAGTGAAAACCACGCCCAAAATAAAGCTAAAACCCATCAGGTAAATAGTGCTATTCATCAACTCTGCTAATGTTTCCAGTTTTTGCACTTTATCAGCGTTAGCTGACACTGCAACGGCTACATCTGCTACAACAGGTGCTGTTTCTATTGCTTTTTCTTCCACGGGTGGTCTCCTTAATTGCGTTTATTCACTTAATTATAATGTAATAACTCTATCGAGAATCAGGAATCCAAACAATATAAATAGGTAAATAATGGAATATCCGAATAGTTTCATTGCGATGCGTGTCTCTTCGGACATAGCTACGCGAATGGAAAGATAAAAGAAGTAACCACCAAGTAAGGTTGCTGCCACTAAATAGATCATACCAGACATGCCTATCAATGACGGCAAAGCACTCGTTATCCATAACAGCGCACTATAGACGACAATATGGCGCTTAGTAGATGCCTCACCTGCAGTAACGGGCAGCATCGGCACACCTGCCTCTGCATAATCACTATTGCGATAGAGCGCTAATGCCCAAAAGTGAGGAGGCGTCCAAATAAACACGATCAAAAAATATAAAATGGGATCCCATGTGAGTTCGGCACCAACGGCTAGCCAACCAATAACAGGAGGGAATGCACCGGCGGCCCCACCAATCACAATATTCTGCGGCGTACGACGCTTAAGCCACATCGTATAAAACACACCATAAAAGACAATGGCAAAAGCAAGCAATCCTGCTGCGGCCCAATTGGTAGCCAAGCCTAGGAGGGAAACCGAAGCAATCGAGAGGATTATACCTAGCCCCAACGCATCACCACCCGCAATTAATCCGCGAGGGATAGGACGCTTCTGTGTACGCTTCATGATGCTATCAATATCACGATCATACCACATATTAATGGCACCACCTGCACCTGAGCCCAGCGCAATGCATAAAATAGTAATAAACTGAATGAGCGGATGCACGTCACCTGGGGCCATCCACATACCAATCGCACCTGTGAACACCACTAATGACATCACACCCGGCTTCAGGAGTGTCATATAGTCAGAAACGGCTGCCTCCTCAGGAAGCAGCCGCTCATCATGTACACTATCAGTTTCGATAGTTGTCATTATTTGACCTCTGGCAATGTATCGAATGAATGGAAATTTGGTGGAGAAGGTAATGTCCACTCAATTGTAGTAGCACCTTCACCCCACTGGTTATCACCCGCTGGGATTTTATCTTTAAAGATACGATAGACGATATAGAGGAAGAAAATTGCACTTGCTGCACCAATATATGAACCCATAGACGACCAGAAGTTCCAACCACCATAGACATCAGGATAATCTGGAATACGACGCGGCATACCAGCCAATCCGAGGAAATGTTGTGGGAAAAATGTCAGGTTTGCACCAAAGAAGAATGTCCAGAAATGTACTTTCCCAAGCGTTTCATTATATTTATAACCGGACATCTTACCAATCCAGTAATAGAAGCCTGTGAACACACCGAACAATGCGCCAAGTGACATCACATAATGGAAATGCGCTAC
>CALJMC010000077.1 GCA_937982385.1 uncultured Rickettsiales bacterium
GTGGCGGCTGGTCATTCAGTGGCATGGTGAGTAATATTGGAAATGCTCTTAGTAGTGCAGCAAGTGCTGTAGGTAATACCGTCTCAGCAGGCTATAACTATGCAAAAAATGCACTAACGGGTGGCAACTCCTCAGACAACAACAATAACAATGAGACAGAAGAACAAAAAAAACTAAGAGAAGAAAAGACTGCAAAAAGTTGGGGCGCTAACCTATGGGATAACGTTAAAGAGTTTGGCTCTGATGTTGCAGATCAATTGGGGTGGACCGACGGAAAAGTGGGTATCGATGAAGCTACTAACTCCATAGCAAAACGTGAAGCGGCCAATCAAGAAGTTGAAGCCAGAAATAAAGCCAATGAAGGCAAGGAAGGTTATGTCGCAGAAGCACTGCCTTTTGATGCATCATGGGATAACGCTCGAGCCGGATTTTCAGATTCACCACTTGCTGAAATAGCGATAGGAGCAACTATTGGTCTAGCAAAAACAGCAACAAAATATGCATTACTTGGAATCTCATCCCCGTTTATAGCTGCTGGAGCTATGCTTAACCCAATTTTCCCTGGTCTTGCTGAGCCTTTGAGTAGTTTGCCTGGTAGCATCAACAACCTTGTTGACGGCATTTATGGCGGCGAGCCTGAGGCTGCTTTTGACCAGTTTAAAGACCAGACTGCTGGAGAGATGCTTAAAGCGGCTGATGCAAATGGCGATGGTAAGTATGAACCAATTGCTGACGGTAAGGCAGCAATTGAAAATACTAGGCAGAGCGTGAAAGCTAAGTTAGCAAAACTCGAGCAAGATGGAAGAGAACTTTTTGATAAGACAGGTCAAAGAATTCAAGATGAGACAAATAGAATTGCAGCAGATGCAGAAAAAGCTCAAGAGACGACACAAGGCTGGAAAGATAAATCTGAAGGGGAAAAGACAGTCGAGGTTGATGCTGATAAAGCAGCAATTGACCCCGAGCTTACAACTGTCCCAAAAAATTCAAATGATCCAAAGAATGATACGAATGTAGCTGAACCAATAGTTCCGAGCGGTAACCCAGATATAGACAATCCAAGAACGCCAGCAGAGCCAGCAGAGCCAGCAGCCGCCCCACGCGATGATGTTACGATTGTAGCAGAGAATACCGCGACTAGAGCGGCTGTAGCTGAACCAATAGATTTTGAAACTGCCTTTGCGAGCGGTAACCCAGATATAGACAATCCAAGAACGCCAGCAGAGCCCCTACGCGATGGTGCAACGATTGTGGCGGATAATGCCGCGAACGGAACTGTAACTCCCCAAGCTCCGGAAACACCTCCAAGAGACCCTTGGGCGTCAGATAATGAGCAGGATGATATTCAACCGCAATCCACGTTCGTACCGCCAGTTGCGGCACCCTTAACTGGCGAAAATGAACTAACCTATGCGCAAGGATTCCAATCAGCCAGCATGCATATGGCTATATTAATCCTGAGTGATAAGGCTACTGATTATGCTGATTATCTATCAAACGCAGGATATCCTAATGTTGAACTATCCAATCTTATTGCGAATGCCAAACAAGAAACACAGCAAATGGTTGCTTCTTACGTCAACCCTCCTGCAGTTGACTTTGAACAAGCAACGCATAAGGCGCTGGCGGATCTTGAGCGTGGTGATCACCCAAATCAACAAATACAAACAGCATTCGATGCAAGTGAAAAATATGGCACGGGGTTTGCCGCAGTTGAAGGTGGCGCCCAACAGCTTCTCTTATCCTATGTAGGAAAAGATGTCGGTAATGGACCATTAACAGATATTTCAGATGGAATGAAAGCCTCTGCTGAAATAACGGTTACTCATGCAGTCAATACCAGCAATACTCTGAATGATATGCAATTGACGCGCATCAATAATGGCTCTGGCTATAGTGCTCAAGATGTCCTATTGAATAATGAGTATGTTAATATGGCGAGTGGCTTTATTGCTAAATATGGTGATGATGCAAGGGAACATTTCGATGCATTGATATCACAAAATAGCTACGCCCTTACTACGGAAGCTTTGCAGCTCATGCAGCAAGGGTTTCTCAAAGCGGAATCTTTAGTAGATCTTGCGATTGAAGGGCACGGACCTTCAGTCGCGATAGTTACAGAAGCGAAGGCAACATTTGATAGTTATAATGTGTCAGCCGGTGAAGCGGCAGGTGTGCTCTTTGACGAATGGAAAAATACCGCACAAAGTCGTGGCGCATATGGTGCCGCTGAGAATGTACTCGCTGATGCCGGCGTTTCAGGTGGTGCAGAAGCCGCTGACATTGCGCTAACCAATGGTGCAGGTGCCTCCAAAGGTGCTAATCAAAGCTTGTACGTATAAAAACATTCATTAAATACTATGTTTAATAATGCGGAGGTGGGGCCTCTTCCTCGGCTGTTCGGATACCATCAGTTGAATTAACAGACATGCTTTTTAGTGAGTCTTTGAGTAGTGTTAACTCTTCACTTAGTTTTCTAATATCTTTTTGTTGCTCATAAATCTCATCACTCATGCGTGAGAGTTCATGTTGCTGATGCGCTAGCAATTCCTGCATGCTGTCTAGCTCTTTGCTCATGTGGTGGTCGCCTTTTCTGTTGGCCAATGATAGTTGCGCGAGAGTTCTACATTAAACGCACGCTCAATGATATACTGACATAAAATATCAGCATGATATTCCCGCGTCGCTTTTTTCCAACCTTTATGTGCAATGGACATGCGCGCTTCATCATGCGCAGCATAATAATTCAACTTCTCAGCACACTCCTCAGCATCATCGAAAAAGATCACTTCGTCATCGTCATAATAATCGGCAAATCCTGTTGAACGATACAGGAAGGTCAACAGCCCATTTCCCAGATATTGCGCCATGCGGTCAGAGGAATAGAGATAATCTTCGTTGCCACGGCTTATGTTCAGCCCCATTTTGCATTGCGTCAGCATATGTTGATAGTCAGCACCGAAAACAAAGGGCTCTGCGTGATAGCCCCGTATGTTTAAGTGAAGATCTGAACATTGATCTTCTACCGTTTGCAGGAATGGCCAGCGCATGTCATTATGGTCATTCTTCACACCGCTTGCAAAGAACATATCGTAAGCCAAATCTTTATGTTCGAACGCTCTACCAGTTTCGAGATGCGGGTCCACAGGGTTTGGCAAGTGATAGATAGCAGGGGCACCATCTGCGAATTGATTGAGCTTCTTACCTGCTGTAGTAGAGAATATGATATCTATGGCTGAGTCTTTGCGTCGACCAATATCCGACACATTTTTGTCATAATGACTCAACGCATCAACATTATAATAGACAATAGGTGTGTTGGGGTAGTCTTGCTTAATCTCAGCTAGAGTCTCATTTGTAAACATCTCGCAATGGCTCAGTAGAATAAGCTCGGGGAGAACATCTTTCACAGTTTGGATAAATGCATTATTCACGGCTTTAACACCCATAGGACGTGAACGAAACATGTTGGACATGCGTGCTGTAGTACGATCATCAAAATGCATCACATTATGCCCAAGTCGAATAAACCCATGCATGAGTTTTTGCATTGGCATGTAATAATGTATCAGTCTAAAATGTCCAGCAACGAGTATGCGCATAGTGAATTCCTCGGTTATAAAGCTGTTG
>CALJMC010000078.1 GCA_937982385.1 uncultured Rickettsiales bacterium
GGCAAAGGTGAGATGGTTTCATCTTGGTGCCACTGCGCGAGCGACCGCCCAGTTTGCTCCACCACTTCTGCCGCGCGTAACATACGTTGTCTGTCGCCTATCTCCAGCCGCTGCGCCATTATGGGGTCGATAGCTGATAAATATTCATGAAATGCCTCCGCCCCCTGCACTTGCATTTTAGCGCGCAGTTCGGCACGGAGCATTGCATCAGTTTCAGGGATATTTGCCAAACCTTCTTTGAGTGACGAGATATACATACCCGTGCCACCGACCAAAATGGGCAACTTGCCGTCCGCCCATGCCTCACGAATCGCCTGCTCAGCAAGTTCCATCCACATCGCGACATCACAATGACTAACACCGTCCAACAAGCGATAAAGCCGATGCGGCGCTTGTGCCATTTCCACCTCACTGGGGCATGCTGTGATGATGGGCAAATCCATATAAATTTGCATCGCATCCGCATTGATGATGACAGCGGGCAGTTTTTGCGCTACACGAAGCGCAAGCGCTGATTTACCCGATGCAGTCGGTCCCATCAGTACGAGAATGTTATTTGGCGATGTTTTCATAATCGCTATCATAGAGGAAAAATGAGATGGTGCAAAACTCTGTTGCAACCTTTGTGACCAACCCTGCTGATTATCCGCTGACATTGGCGCATATCAGTGACCTTCAGGCATTATTGCTAGAGGCTGGGTGCTTGGCGATTACCCCCGATTGGCTCGCTGATGATGCGGCATGTGACATAAAATTTGATAGTTTTTTGCATGAGCATGTCACTCAAGTTATTGCACCTTATTTAGCTGATAAGCCTATTGATTGGGCGATACAGCAGGTGGAACATCGCCGCAAGAAGCTGATATTGTCGGATATGGACTCGACCATGATTGCGCAAGAATGCATTGATGAGTTAGCTGCCGAGGCAGGCATTGGCGCAAAAGTAGCCTACATCACCGAGCGCGCAATGAATGGAGAACTCGACTTCACCGACGCCCTCGAAGAACGTATTGGATTGCTAGCTGGACTGCCAGAAGCGGTATTAGAAAAAGTCTATGCCGAGCGCATCACACTGTCCGAGGGAGCCAAAACCCTCATCGCAACCATGAAAGCCAATGGAGCTACCGCCATGTTAGTATCGGGCGGCTTCACCTTCTTCACCGAACGTGTGGGCAAAGCCCTTGGATTTGATGCACATGAAGCGAATAGCCTCGACTTCTCAGAAGGCGCACTCACGGGCAACATCATAAAACCCGTGCTCGACAAAGAAGCCAAAAAAGCAACATTAGAGCGACTCATAGCAGAACTTCACATCACCGCCAAAGAAACCACCGCCATTGGTGATGGCGCAAATGACCTTCCTATGCTCAAAGCATCAGGGCTGGGCGTTGCCTATCGCGGAAAACCCATCGTACAAGCAGAGGCTGATGCTGCCATAAATCACACAGACCTCACCACATTGCTTTATTATCAGGGGTATAAAAGAAAAGAATTTACTCAAACTTAAGTATATGATGTTATCCTGATAGCAAAGGAGACTGTACATGAAACACTCTGGATTCACATTATTAGAGCTTGCCATTGTAATGACCATCATCGGTCTGATCGCAGGGGGTATCGTCGTGGGCGCTAAGATGATTGAAGCGGGGGAAAATCGCTCTATTATGACGGATGTTGAGAAATATCGTGCCGCCATCCATACTTTCAAAGACAAATATGGAAAAGTGCCTGGCGACCTGCATAATGCCACACGTTTTTGGGGAAAGGATAACACTCTATGCCCTACTCATACTGGTACCGCAGCCACTGATGGCACCTGTAATGGTAATGGTAATGGCAGTATTTCAACAACGGACAATCCCGAGCCGTGGTATGTATGGAATCATTTAAGCAACGCAGGCATGATAGAAGGAAAATATGATATCTATGATCATGCAACGAGTGGCGACATGGTTATCGGAAAATATGTGCCTGAAACAGCCATTGCAGGAGCATCCTATGCGGCGGCAGATTACAGGCCTTCATGGATTAATGTCATAGATTGGTTTTACCGAGGAGAGTATGGCCATGTATTCAGGTTTGGTGTCCCCAATAATCCCGCATGCCCTGCTTGTTTTAACGAGTTTGAAAGGTTATCCGCCGCACGATTATGGAGCATTGATGACAAAATTGATGATGGCAAACCAGGTACTGGATGGGTAAGAACATGGAAACCAGGAGATAGCGCCACAGTAACCCCAACAACTGTCCACTGCGCTGATGAAACTGATAGCACCAAGCCTGAAAACGCAAACTATCGCGTAAATGCATCAAGAACAAGGTGTAATGGCATTTTCCTCTGGGGAATTCGTGGGGAACAATAATATCCCGTTACTGATCTTCGAAGCAATGCTGCCAGCCTTTATGATTGGTGAATAACAGAAGCGCATCCTCTGCATCAAAGAAATTTACCTCATTACCTTCGGTGATGATTCCTATTTCTGTACAGCCTTCAAAATGCATGCCTTGGGGAGCTGTAAATAAGAGCTGATAGTCATCTCCGCCTGTTAGGAGCTTTTCTAGTGGCTCGTTAGAATGGGAGGTTGGAATCGCGGATGCCTCAATGTCAGCACCTACGCCTGAGGCTTTGCAGAGATGTCCTAAGTCTTGGACTAGTCCATCTGATATATCCATTGCGGCGGTGGCGATGCCTCTGAGTGATTCACCCAGTGCTAGCTGTGGTGTGGGACTATAATACGCCTCAGCTAATTTTCCGGAAGGGTCGGCAATTTTTGCCTGTGCCGCGAGCAAACCGAGATATCCATCGCCAATTTGTCCTGAAACATAGACTCCATCACCAGCCTTTGCACCATTGCGTTTTAGGGGTTGTTCTGATTGTGGAATGATTCCGAACATAGTAACAGATAGGCTGATATGTTTTTGTGTATTAGTGGTGTCGCCACCCGTGAGGAACAATCCAAACTCGTTTTGTTCTCTACCGAGCTGTGCGGCGAAACGTGCAATCCAATCTGCTGATATGGATGATGGCAAACCAAGCCCCAACATATAACTGTAAGGTTTTGCACCCATTGCTGCCAAATCAGATAAGTTCACTCGCAATGCTTTCGCTGCAAGCTGTTCGGGTGTTTCCGAGCCTATAAAATGGACGCCTTCATTCAACACATCTTTGGTCACGACGAGCTTCATGCCCTCAGGGGCGTTAAGCAATGCGGCATCATCGGTGAGAGAAAAACTATCTTTGTGACCTTGCGTCAGCCCGACGAAATGCTGGGCTATGACGTCAAACTCGTCCATAACTACGCTGCATCCTTGCGCAGTGAATTTGCTAGTTCTTGAAGCAAGCCATTGGTTAGACCCAGCTCAGGATCATCAAAGAAGCTGGCTGTAATATCAACATATTCATTCATGATGATACCCGTCTTAAGCGCAGGCGTATAGATAAGTTCAAACGCCGCTGCACGCAAAATAGAGCGCAACAACTTGCTCAAACGTTCCGATTTCCAACGTTCATCCAAGATGTCATTCAATTTCACATCAATCTCTGAAGCTTGCATGCTGTAGCCGCTGATAATGGTGCGAAAGAGCTTTTTGTCTGGCGACGCAGGCAAATCCATCTCATCGAGCTCTTGCGCTTTTTCGTCTGCAATCATGGTAAGCATTTGAGTGATGAGCACATCAGGCTTAAGCTTTCGCTCGTTCTGTGCCTGCAAATACAAGCCTTGAACCGCCAACATACGTGCCGCTGTTTTCTTTTGCAGTGATAAGTTCACGCGTCCTGTCATGGCTTATTTCCCTGCTTCAAAGCGTTGTTTCAGTGTCATAAGTACAAGCGCTGCTTGTGCTGCACCTCCACCTTTATTCTTTTGTTTTACGTCAGCCCGTGCCATGGCTTGTGCGCGGCTTTCAACGGTCAAAATACCATTACCAATCGCCAGTTTATTTTTCACTGTCAGCTCCATAATGCCGCGAGCGCTTTCATTGCACACCGTATCATAATGCGACGTTTCGCCGCGTATCACACAACCAAGCGCAACATAACCATCATAACTGCCACTCTGCTGCGCCAATGCGATAGCGCCCGGAATTTCAAGCGCGCCAGGCACACGTGCTATATCATATGTGTGCGATCCATCATCGAGCATCTCAGCAGCACCAGCGAGCTGATGCTCTGCTATATCGCCATAAAAGTCTGCCATAATAATAAGTAAATGTGCCATTTATTTCTCTAGTTCGATGGGCTCATAGCCCACAATATTTAATCCATAGCCCTCCAGCCCCACCACTTGACGCTGCGAGTTGGACAGCAATGTCATATCCTTAATGCCAAGGTCAAGCAAGATTTGCGCACCAATACCATAATCGCGAAGGTCAGCGGTTGGTGCCGTTACACCGTCTTTGCTGGTGAGTTTGCGCGAGAGTGCATTGCGATGCGGTGGACGCAAAAGCACAATCACGCCACTTCCCGCTTCATCGACTTGGCGCATTGCGGCTTGTAGCTCACCTGATTTAGGATTATTCATATCTAAAAACGTATCTTGCAACACATCCAACGCGTGCATACGCACCAAGGTGTCTCCGTTCGAAATATCACCCTTAACAAGCACAACATGCTCTGCATAGCTCAGTTTACTCGTATAGAGCATCAAGGTGAAATCTCCACCATGAGGACTGGCAAATGGCTGCTCCAAGGTGCGCTCAACTAGCTTTTCTTCTCTACGACGATAAGAAATCAAATCAGCAATGGAGCCAACATTCAGCTCATGCTCTTTTGCAAATTCCAACAAATCTGGCAACCGCGCCATTGTGCCGTCATCATTCATGATTTCACAAATCACACCTGCGGGTTTAAGCCCTGCCAAACGTGAGATATCCACTGCGGCTTCCGTATGGCCAGCACGTACCAACACCCCACCGTTGCGCGCCTCAAGCGGAAAAACATGTCCCGGGGATGCAATATCAGTTGGTCCACACGCGTTATCAATCGCAACTTCAATCGTGCGCGCTCTGTCTGCGGCGGAGATACCTGTAGTAACCCCCTCACGCGCTTCAATAGAAATAGTGAACGCCGTTTCATGACGCGATGAATTATGATGCACCATGCGAGGTAAACCCAGTTTCTTCACACGGCTTGTATCAAGCGCCAAGCAGATAAGCCCGCGTCCATATTTTGCCATAAAGTTAACCGCTGCCGCATCGGCGAATTCGCCAGGGATAATAAGGTCACCCTCATTTTCACGGTCTTCATCGTCGACAAGGATATACATTCGCCCCGCTTTTGCATCAGCGATAATATCTTCAATTTTGGAAAGTCTATGTGGCATGATTTTAGCTTTTGAATGATTCGAGTCTAGCTACATACCTTGCAATGAGATCAACTTCAAGGTTTAGCGTATCACCGACCTGCATTTCTCCCCATGTTGTAACATCCAGCGTGTGGGGAATGAGGGCGAGTGAGAAGCGATTTTGTACATCATTGGTGTGCGTGACAGTCAGTGATGTGCCATCCAACACGACCGAGCCCTTAGCGGCGATGAAAGGCAGAAACTCGGCAGGTATCTCGAGTTCGAAATGACGCGATGCGTCATGTGAGGTAATGTCTGTGATGGTTACAATTCCATCCACATGACCACTCACTAAATGCCCACCAAGCTCTTCGCCGAGGCATAATGCACGTTCCAAATTGAGTTTAGTTCCCACCTTCCACGCACCGAGCGTGGTGATGGTCGCTGTATGTTCGGACGCGGTCACCTCATAGCTATCAGCATGTTTTTTGGTGACTGTTAGACAGATGCCATTATGCGCGATAGACGCGCCAATAGCGATGGAAGCAGTGTCATACGATGTTTTAATGCGCAGATGCGTATCGCCCTCACCTGAGAGAGCGACCACTTCACCAACATCACTAATAATCCCTGTAAACACTATGCAGCCTTGCTTTCAGCCGTTTCATCAAACATCCAATGCAGCGCCGCATTGGCGTGAATGGCCGTCGTATCGTGCAATGGTAGATCCGTATGTTCTTGCTGTATCAAAAGTGGAATTTCGGTGCAACCGAGAATTACACATTCAGCACCACGTGCGCGCAAACGTTCGATCGTCGCCAGATAATTCGCGCGGGTTTCATCAGTGAATTTACCCTGACACAACTCCTCATAGACGCTGTTATGTACCATCTTGAAATCATCGCCTTCAGGGACAACCACATCCAGGCCGTGCTGCGCCAAACGGTTAGCATAGAACGGCTCTTCCATTGTGTAGCCTGCACCAAGAAGTGCTGCGGTTTTTTGCCCGCCCGCTTTCATTTCAGCGGCAACTGCATCCGCAATATGGAGCAGTGGAATAGACGTTGCTTCTTCTACATAGGGTGCAAGTTTATGCATCAGATTAGTACAAATGACGATTGCCTCTGCACCGCCCGTTTCCATCGAGAGTGCCGCTGCGCCCATCTTTTTCCCCAACGCGTCCCATTCGCCTGCATGCTGCATGGCAGCTATCTCGGCAAAATCAAATGAATGCATCAAGAGCTTGGCAGAATGCAGCCCGCCCAAACGCTCGCGCACGCCTTCATTCAACAAACGATAATAAGTGCGCGTTGATTCCCAGCTCATGCCGCCAAGCAGTCCGATAGTATGCATATGCGTATCCTTCAAAAAGTTATTCTAGTGAATAAACCTCTAACAGATCTTCACCTATTTTTCTAGTGCTGCGCAAAGAAAACTCTTCCACCATACTCAAAGGACGGGCGCCATTCGTCAGAAATGCAGGCTTGCCACCCTCGCCAATCAGCTTTGGTGCACGGAACCAATGGATGTGATCGACTACACCACTTTGCAATGCATGAGTCGCCACCTTTTGCCCTGCCTCAATCATAATGCGGTTAATGCCACGTGCGGCTAGCTCTCGCGCGACTAACTCAATCATCACTTCGGGGAGCTGCATCACCTCCACTCCGGCATCTTCCAGTAAGCGTATGTCACCCCTGAGAACACGATTGGTTGTCATCACCCATGTTGGGAAATCATACGATGTTTGTATCACTTCACTATCCATCGGCACGCGCAATTTCCTATCGAGCACCACGCGAATGGGGGACGTATGTTCAAGCCCCTTCAGGCGACATGTCAAGGCAGGGTCATCAGCAACCACTGTTCCTACACCCGTCACAATCGCATCATGGCGGCTACGCATTTTATGCACCTCACGGCGCGCTTCAACACCGGTAATCCATTGGCTTTCACCCAACGCATTAGCGATATGCCCATCGAGCGATGTCGCTACTTTCAACGTAATTTCTGGCAATCCCTTAGCGATGCGTGAAAAGAATCCCTTGTAGAGCGGGAGCGCTTCCGCCTCGCCCACTTGCAGCACTTCAATGCCTGCTTTTTCTAGCAGTGCGATGCCTTTGCCTGCCGTGCGTGCATCAGGGTCAGCACAAGCATAGACCACACGACTGACACCTGCATCAATGAGCAGTTGCGCACAAGGCGGCGTATCCCCATCATGCGCACAGGGCTCTAATGTAACATAAGCCGTCGCGCCCTTAGCACCCTCACCTGCAGCCTCCAACGCCAAGTTCTCGGCATGGGGCCGCCCACCATCTGCAGTGCGCTCCGCCGCAATCACCTGACCGTCCAACACAATCACACACCCCACAGACGGATTCTTCCCCGTCCGCCCAATGCCACTATCGGCAAGACGAATCGCGTGTTGAATAAAATGAATGTCGGGTGATGTCATTAAAACAGTTTATACGAATTATGGAATACGCGCAATCACGAGGACAGTATGTCCGAGTCAGCCTTGAGCAGCGCGAAGCAGTCGCCTATTGCGGAGGCAGACCCGAAGGGGACGCGCTTGCGTCAACCCGTAGCAGGGGCAATTAAACAACCCCTACTTCACCAAACCCTTAGCGAAGTCTTCAAAATCTGAGGCTTCTTCGAAGTCACGATAGACGGAGGCGTAGCGGATATAGCCTACTTGATCGAGCTTCTTGAGGGCTTTCATGATTTGCTTGCCGATGATGACGGATTCTATTTCAGCGTCGCCTGAGGTTTCCAGAGCCTTGACGATATCATTAATCACTTGCTCGACTTTATCGGCATCGACATTACGTTTGCGCAGGGCAATCGCCATAGAACGTTCGATTTTTGCACGGTCAAACGGCTTGCGCTCACCATTACGCTTTATCACTGTTAGCTCACGGAGTTGCACGCGCTCGAATGTCGTAAATCGTGAATCACATTCAGGGCAAAAGCGCCTTCTGCGGATTGTTGCGCCGTCCTCACTAGGACGCGAATCTTTTACTTGAGTATCGTGGTGTGAACAAAATGGACAGCGCATAGGATCCTCATCCGTTGTTTAGCCAATCGAGTCATAGATTGGGAATCGAGCGCAAAGTGCTTCCACTTTTGCCTTCACCGCATTTTCTATGTCCGTATTATTATCTGGATTTGCAGCCAAGCCATCAACGACATCGCCGATATACTCACCCACGAGTTTAAACTCTTCCACACCAAAGCCGCGCGTTGTGCAAGCCGGCGTACCAAGACGCACACCAGAGGTTACAAACGGAGGCGCAGGATCGAAAGGAATCGCATTTTTGTTGCAGGTTAGTCCCGCACGCTCAAGCGCTTCTTCGGTTGCTTTACCTGTAAGGTTTTTCGGACGCAAATCTACCAACACAAGGTGGTTATCTGTACCGCCTGAAACGATATCTAACCCACGGTCAACCAAGGTTGATGCCAGTGCGCGCGCATTATCAATAATCGCCTGTCCGTATTCTTTGAAAGATGGCTCAAGTGCTTCACCATAAGCAACCGCTTTCGCCGCTATCACATGCACCAAAGGCCCACCTTGAATGCCGGGGAAGATAGACGAGTTAATCGCCTGTCCAAGCTTCACATCTTTGCCTGACGGTGTTTGACGTACTACCAAGTCTGGGTTGGCAGATAAAATCATACCACCACGAGGACCGCGAAGTGTTTTATGCGTTGTTGTTGTGACCACATCAGCGAATGGAATTGGGTTTGGATAGGTGCCAGCGGCTACCAATCCTGCAATATGTGCCATATCGACCATAAAGAATGCACCGACTTCGTCCGCTATATCACGGAAGCGTTTCCAGTCCACAACACGAGGATAGGCTGAGAAACCAGCGACAATAAGCTTTGGTTTATATTCGCGCGCTAGACGCTCCATTTCATCATAATCGAGCAGCGCATCATCTTCGCGCACGCCATATTGAATCGCATTAAACCATTTACCTGACTGATTCGGCGCCGCACCATGCGTGAGGTGACCACCCGCCGCCAATGATTGACCAAGGATAGTATCACCTGGCTTAATCAGCGCATTAAACACGCCTTGGTTGGCCTGTGAACCAGAGTTTGGCTGTACGTTTGCGTAAGTTGCACCGAAAAGTTCACATGCACGGTCTATTGCGAGTTGCTCAACTTTATCAGCAAACTCACACCCACCATAATAACGTTTTCCCGGATAGCCTTCTGCATATTTATTAGTAAAAACAGATCCTTGCGCTTCCATTACTGCGCGTGACGCAATATTTTCTGACGCAATCAATTCAATTTGTGTTTGCTGACGGTTCAATTCTTCACCTGTTGCGGCGAAAATTGCAGGGTCGCGGTCTGCCAAATGTCCGTGGAAAAATGTCTGTGTTGAAGTCATCTTGTCGTCCTGTTTTACTGCATGCATAGTATGTGGCTCTTTATCAAAAAGGGTTAGTAAGATTGTGTCTTTCAACTATAAAACACACCATATATGCCATCTTATGCCACAAAGACACAGTTTTTGCTAGCAGATTAATGATTAAATCGATACATCTTAAGGGGTAAAGCTGTTATTATTACATAAAAAGGGCATTCATATGAACCGTCACGGATTTAGCTTACTCGAACTTTCCATCGTACTCGTCATTATCGGGCTGATTGCTGGCGGTATTGTCGCAGGATCATCGATGATTCGTGCGGCTGAGCTGCGGGCGGTAATTACCGAGCAAGAACAATTCAAAACCGCAGTCTATACATTCCGCGATAAATATCTCGGGCTGCCAGGAGACCTCAAAAATGCAGGCGCGTTTTGGGGATACCCTAACGATGACATTACCAACTGCCCTGCCACTGCAGGCACTGGCACCGAAACATGTGACGGGAACGGCAACAATTCAATTGAAGCAAGCGGCGCCACTACTGAATATAGCGAAATGTTTATGTTTTGGCAGCAGCTTGCCAATGCAGAACTACTAAGCGGTGCATTTACAGGCATTGCGGGTAGCACCCCGACAGATTCAAACCCGGGTGTGAATACGCCCGAAACACGTATCAGCGGCGGAGCATGGGCTGCTCATGATGCTCTGACCTCCAGCCATTGTGGTGCTGGAAATCGCTATACCTCCATTGTGGGGCCAGATAGTTATAACCAATTAGTAATTGGAGCAAACGCTACCGGTATTCCCTCTACCCCACTCCTTAGTCCAGAAGAGGCATGGGGTATTGATACCAAAGTTGATGATGGAAAGCCTGGGCTTGGCAAAATAAAAGCGTTTTGTCCTAATAGTTGTTCCGACGTCACCGATGCCGCTACCTCAGAATATATTTTGTCCGATGATAGCCCGCAATGCTGGCTCACTATCAGTTTAGAATAGGATTACAAAGCCTCGATTTTGAATATCTCTGGTAAGAAGTGGTCGTCTTATTTATTAACTAAAAAGGAAACTTACATGATTCGCAACGGCTTTAGCTTACTCGAACTTTCCATCGTACTCGTCATCATCGGACTCATTGCGGGCGGCATTGTCGCGGGATCATCCATGATTCGCGCGGCTGAGATGCGTGCGGTTATAACCGAGCAACAACAATTCACCACAGCTGTCTATACCTTCCGTGACAAATATTTGGGCATTCCCGGTGATTTGAAGAATGCCACGGCATTTTGGGGCGAAGCCGGTACAGGCAGCTATTCTGGCGCATGCCCTGGCACTAATGCCACCCCAAGCACTGACGGTGCGACATGCGATGGAGATAGTAATGGTTATACGGAGCTTTCCGAGTCTCTAAGGTTTTGGCAACAACTCGCGAATGCGGAACTCATATCGGGAAGTTTTACAGGTGTCGGCGGAACGGGAGG
>CALJMC010000079.1 GCA_937982385.1 uncultured Rickettsiales bacterium
CTATAAAGCTGGATCGACATTATTCAAAGACAAACATATTGCCCATCGCGGAATGTATCGCATTGGGAAAGTCATCGATCATACGATTGGGCGAGCCATCAAGGAAGCTGGTAAAGCATATTTCAGCACAGGAAAACATTATCGCGTTGGCGCCGACAAAACTGAAAAAGTAAAGTTAACTGCAGAAGAAGTAGAAACATATGCGAATCGCTGGGTTACCTTCCGCGGCAAGATGAACTATTCAAAATCATCACTGAAAGAATATGGTGAAGAATTTGACACCGCACACAAAGCGTATAAAGAAAGCGAAAACTACAAAAAACTTGTTCAAAACTCAGGTCAGAATTTTCTAAGTGAAGGCAGAATAGCAATAAACGAAGAAAATGCCTTCCATAATTGGCAGCCAACAGCGGACCGATCCCTAACAGGCTATCCTATTATCCCGCTTGGTCGTCAGTTTGGTGCTCAAGGCAAGTTTCGTGGCACATCAGGACAAACGCTTGGCGAAGAGATAACGCGCGTTACCACCGATTTTGCAATGGGTAGTACGGGTGATGCACTCGGCATGGAAATGTTCTCCTATCTTGATCCCAATGTGAAGAAAAACTGGAAAGACGAAGATGGCTTTCATGCGGATAAATTCGCCAAAGACATCGCAAGCTCAGTTGGTACCGTTTTAACCTATCGTCAAGCGGAAGATTGGGCAGCCGCACTGCCTTATGTCTATCAGATGAAAGCACATCGCCAGCTCATCCCTAAAATCCCGATATTTAAGAAGTCGTTTGAAGGCTCTAAATTTGTGTTAGATCGCAATGCTGGGGGTTCAACTGCAAGAGCAGAAGCAACACACGAACCAGATGGCACAACAGCAGTTCAAATTAAAGGCGACTATACTGCTGCTTCAGCGATTGACCTGCAAGCACGCTTTATGGGCTATAACTGGTATACGTTGATGTTCAGAGATTTATATCATCACACAGCAAGTAAAATTGATGACTGGACGTCCGGAAGTGATAAAGTTGAAGATTCCGGTCAACATCAAGATAGCTTTCTTTCTCATCCCTTAGAGTCATTGGCAAGAAACACTTCAGAAGCCGGGAAATATGTTACAAAAAGCTTGATTAAATCTGCTATATATATGGCACCGGCAGTCATACCTTTTTGGGCCGTTCGCATCCCGCTCGATTCAGATAGCGCAATGATTATGGCCCCCAAAAAAGGTGAAGGCATACTGACAGGTAAAGACCCTGAGCATAAGTTTAAACGCAGAGAGCCAACACGTTATGATGAGCTAGGTGGAGGTGCAGGATATAACGAAACACTCTTTGCGCATATTAGTAGTGACAAAAATGATCCCGGCGCTCCTTATCGCCCAACTGCAATACGCTCGAGTAAGGCAGTAGATGTCTTTCACGGTCTGGATGGCGAGGCTCAACAAACATTGTACATGGGTGGGCGAACTTTAAATGAGCATAAAGGTATTGGCGCAGTAATTGAGAGTAAAGAATTTAGCACAGCCCATCTGGATCATAAAAAAAGTGTCATTTCACGATTCCTACGTCCGGTTACAGAGCTTGGAAACTGGTATGAAGGCAAAGTAGAAAACGTATTTAATGACCATATCTATAAAGAAAACTTTAGTAATAGAACAATCGGAAAATCAATCGACAAACTATATGACGGTAATATGCAAACACAAAAAGTTTCTTCTGTGGTGGCGCATGATTTTGTGCGCGGGTCTATGGCATACACCCCTTATATGATGGCGAAAGCAGAAACTGCCAACCTTTATGATACCCCTGAAATGGATGCCTCAATTTATCGTATGCTAGATGGTGTTACGTCTTTTGACGGCGCAGAATTCAAGGCAGGGCTAAAGGATATTGGGCGCGTTATCACGCTCAACCCTGCATCCAAGGTGACCCAAGCAAAAGTGTATGATGGACGAGGCATGGCACATTCCAAACAACGTGATACTGACCAACGCGCCAAAGGACAAGGCGAGATCCTTACCACCCACCATGAGGCAAGCAAGCTCGTGAGTAAAATTAAACGTGAACATGCCGCTAAGGAAAATCAAGAACCAGATACAGCGAGTGTCGACACAACAGTGCTCGCAGATAACAGCGCAGACCACGCTTCACAGAGTCTACCTGACACGCAGGTAAGTAATAAAAACTCGTGGCAGCGCCTCCATCTTGAGCAAGTCAACCGTGACGACAACACACCACCACCTAGCGTCACCATTCACTAAATCTTATAAATGCCCCGTTTTTACATATATAAGCGCGCCATCCTCCTTGGTGAAAGGTGTATGCTTGCTATGATGGGGACTTCTTAGCCAACTGCCTTGTGAATATTCTCCATGTTCATCATGAAAGGTGCCTTCCAACACAAGAATCTCTTCGCCACCCCAATGTGTGTGTGGATTAAAGGCGGTGTTCGGCGCCCACTTCACCAGTGCCACGCCTTCATTGCCATGACGATGCAACGGCATCACTTTCAAACCCGGTACCAATCCTTGATGCCATTCGGCTGCGCTTGTATCAATCACCACATGTTCGGTATCATCCTCAGCAAATTGATGAAGCTTCACAAACAATGTCGCTCCCTCAGCACCCACGCTTGGTGTATGTGAGGTGCCGATGGGATTACGGACATAGGTTCCCGCAGGATAGTCTGCATGCTCATCTGAGAACACACCTTCTAGTACTAAAAACTCTTCGCCACCGCCATGCTCATGTTCCGAAAAACGGCTGTCAGGCGCATAACGAACAATCGAGGTGGCACGTGCCACCTCGTCGCCAATACGATCCAGCATCATCCGCTCCACACCATCCATCGGAGAGGGCGACCATGTATAGTCACCTAAACTGACGACAACCTGTTTCTCAAAATCAGCACGTATTCTCATTTTTACCACCTAATTACGCCCGGCCATGACGCCACCGTCAACATCCATCACTGTTCCCGTTACCCAACCCGCATCTTCAGAGAGCAAAAACTCGACTGCGGCGGCCACATCGTCCGGCTGCCCAATCCGACCGATTGGATGAAATGCGTCGCAACCAGCCAAGGTCACAGGGATTTTATCTTCTTCAATGAAAGATTTATAGATTGTAGAGAGAACGACCGCCGGTGCAACTGCATTCGCACGAATATTATCATCTGCTAACTCCATAGCAAGATGTTGGGTGAGGGAGTGCAAGCCAGCTTTTTGCATTGAATAAGCAGAAGAGGGGGTGGCCTTCACCGCCTGTTTTCCCCACATCGAGCCAATATTCACGATGGACCCGCCATCATTATTTTTCATGTTTTTGACTGCCGCTTGTGTAATAAAAAAGAGGGATTTACTGATATCCATCTGCATATTATAATCCTCTTCAGAATGCTCCAGAAAGCTTATTGGTTTGAAATATCCCGCCGCATTCACAAGCTTACTAATATGACGTTTCTCTTCATTTATTTTAGCGATGAAACCATCTACTTGCGCTGGATCATACAGATCAACACTTAGCGTCTCGGCATGCGTACCAATCTCTGATTTTGCCTTTGCCAAACACTTCTCATTGCGGGCCACAAACACTATTTTTTCGCCTTTATTTGTCAAACGCTTTGCTGTTTCGAACCCCATACCTGATGAACCACCTACGATTACTGTTATTGATTCTTGTGTCATATTATTATCTCCTAAAACGTTACTATCTATCAATAGATAGGTAATCTTGTTACAAAAGAATCCTTACGCGCGAAATCCGGCTAAAGACTGACGAATGACTGCGGTTAGTACGTCACTTTGCTTTCGTGTGCGTGCAATAAGCAAGCCCCCCTCCAGCGATGCCAAATAATGCGCAGCCGCATCATCTGGGTTGTCCATATGCCTAATATCTCCCTCCTTAATACCAACACGAATCGTGCTGGATATCCAAATTTTGCTGATCTCAAAAAATTCATTGAGATACGCAATGACAGTCTTAGGCATAGCAACAATATCCGCCATCAGCATTCCGCATAGGCAGAACTTATTCTGCACCGCTGCAGCAATAAACATGTCACTAAGCTTTTCGAGCTTTTCAAGCGCGGA
>CALJMC010000080.1 GCA_937982385.1 uncultured Rickettsiales bacterium
CGTGGTGCGATTAAACCGAGCGCAAGTCGGCGTTTTAAGCGTCAACCTAGAGGCCACGCGCGATCGTTTTGAAATTGGCGATCTATGTGTGGTAAGCAGAGCAACTGCCATGGCGGGACCAATAGAAGAGGGATCATCCAAGTTGCCGAGCATTTGCACCAAGCCAATGAGTGTGCCGATAAGTCCCATGGCCGGCGCGACATCTGCGCCGCGGCGTAGCAATGAGACAGCACGTTTTCGGCGCTCCATGCGTGAGATACTTTCTTGGCGAATCATTGCTTCCGTGCTGTTTCCATCGACGCCATCAACCAGCATTTGCACAGCGCGACGGAGCATGTCATTATCAACGCGTCTCACATCGCCTTGTAATTCCAAGATGTTGCCTGCTTTGCGATTGAGGCTACATAAGGTCAAAACATCTTCTGCCACTTCTACAGGGTTTGAGGCTTCGCGTGCGGTGGTGTAGAAGAGGAGGTTAAATGTGTCGCCAATATCTTTGAAAGAATAACTTGCGATAATAACTAAAGCCGTACCACATATGACAATCAAAAATGCTGGCAGGTCGGCAAATGATGCAGCATTGCCACCAAGGGCAACTGCAACAGAGATGAGCAGAAGCGTCAGCAAAATCGCGCCAATCGTGGTAAAATTTAGTTTTTCATCTTTCATGATAGTCAGTCCTTGAAATCAAAGGTGGAGAAGCAGTTGTTAGGAGGTTATTTTTTGTCAGGTTTTAGAATTTCTGTCATGGTGATGCCGATGCGGTCTTCAACCACGACTACTTCGCCACGTGCGACGAGGCGGTTATTGACGTAAATGTCAATTGGCTCACCAATTTTTTTGTCTAACTCTACCACAGCACCGCGACCGAGCTTGAGCAATTGGCTCACTTGCATGGTTGCTTTGCCGAGTACCACTGAAATTTGTACAGGGATGTCCTGCACTGCATCAAGTGTCACATTTTGATCTGCATCTTCTTGTAACATGGCGGAAATATCGCCTGCTGCTGGGCCCATTGCCGCTGACATATCCATTTCATCATCAGACATAATCTATTCCTTATCCTCGTTAGTCGTGTTTTGGTTGTTTGTTTCTGGTGTTTCTAGTGGCTCTGAAGCGGTTGCCGCCACTTTTTCTTCTTCTAATAGCTCTACTGCCTCTTTTATTTCTTCTTTAGGTGTAGCCTCTTCTGCTGGGAGTGCGTTAGTCTTTTGTTCGAGATGGCCATAATAGGACTCAGGCAAGATGCGAGTCTTGATTTCCTGCCACGCCTTTGTCAAGCGTTGCTCTGCGCTGCCGCCGCTCCATGACAGGGTCGCATCATTAGCTGCGAGCGACGCTTTTGTTTCAATGGTGATACTACCTTCAAAATGATATTCTGCAGCAATGGTATTGATGCGCGCATACATGGCCTCTGCCGTGTCAGGGTGAAGGTTGAGTGTTAAATCTGGCATTTGCATGAGATGTGGGAAGCATTCGCGTAATAATGCTTCTGCAGGTGCGGCTATGTCATCTTGCAATGCTTTGCCCGCCATGAGTTTTGCGACAAGCAGTGCGAGTGCGTTGGAGTCATGGGTGAGGGCTTCAGTTTGCCGCTCATACTCAATATGCAGCATAGAAAGCTGTTGTTGTATCTGCTTGAGAAGGTTGATGCTCTGCTCATTCTGCGCTTGGATTTCTTTTTGGGTGGCAGCATCAGCCTCTAACAGCCCTTGTTGGTAGCCTTCTTGTTTGGCGCTAGCTTTGGAAGATTCCATATCTGATTCTGAGAAGGTCACTTCAGGTGGTGGAGCAGGGGCTTCCACGGTGTCTAAAGCTGCTACTTCTTCAGCGGATTCTTCAATGACAGGTTCCACATAAGGTGCTTCATAGTCACGAAGTCCGAAGAAGTCGAATCGCTTAATGTTATCAGTTTCTGTCTGCATATTTCTCCAGATTTACAGCTTGATTAATAGACGAGTTGATCATCACCATTTGCATCAGCAATCGCGATTTCACCTTTGGCTGCCAAGTCTTTGGCGATGTTAACAATATACATTTGTGCTTCGTCGACATCTTTTAGGCGTACAGGTCCCATTGCTTCCATATCTTCCATGAGGATCTTGGATGCGCGTTCGGACATGTTGTCGAGGAAGAGGGACTTGATTGTTTCGGAACTTCCTTTGAGCGCCAAACCAAGCTTGTCTTTGTCACACCCACGGAGGATGGCTTGAATACCTGCTTGGTCGATTTTTCCAAGGTCTTCGAAGGTAAACATAAGTGCACGAATATTTTCAGCGGTCTCAGCGCTAGTATCTTCGAGTTTGCCCATAAAGAGTGCTTCAGTATTGCGATCGAAGTTATTGAAGATTTCAGCCATAAGCTCGTTACTATCACGACGTTGTGTTTTTGCAAGGTTGCTCATGAACTCAACGCGGAGGGTTTTTTCTACGCCATCAAGCACTTCTTTCTTGACGGAATCCATTGTGAGCATACGCATAATCACGTCCATGGCGAGGTCTTCGGGCAATACGGCGAGTACACGCGCGGCGTGGTCAGCCTTCACCTTAGACAACACAAGCGCAATGGTTTGTGGATACTCATTTTTGAGATAGGTCGCCAAGATTTCCTCATTGACGTTGCCCAATTTATCCCATGTGGTGCGACCCGCAGGGCCGCGAATATCTTCCATGATGGTGTTGACACGTTCTTTACCTAATGCCTTGGTGAGCAAGCTTTCTGTGCTGCTAAATGTACCCATAACAATGCCAGAGGCAGACATTTGCTCGCCAAATTCAAAGAAGAGGCGTTCTACCGTGTCGTTACTGACTGAGCCGAGAGACGACATCACAGCTGACATCTCTTTAATTTCATCATCTTCCATCATTGAGAAGACGCGCCCTGCATTATCCTCACCCATCGACATCAGCATAATCGCCGCTTTTTGAGGGCCACTGAGATTGCGATAGTCATCTTTTGTAATGTTCTGCATATGCTGCGTCCTTATGTCTTTTCGTGATGACGGTATTCTTATTGTTGATGATTCGGGAATGCCCATTGACGTAGAACGGTCAATGTTTCATCAGGGTGCTGTTCAATCATCTCAGAAATCTGACGATATACAGATGATTTGATGCCACCTTTCACTTGAGAGATGCTAATGAGTTCGTCATCATCATCCTCATCATTCTCGGTCAGATCAGGCAGTTGCGCCATGATGGATCCACCAAGCAATGTTTGCTCCAAGTCATCTTCTTCAGAGGTTGCCTGAGAGGATGCGATGGCGCTGGCAATGAGTGGGCGAACGATAAGGAGGATAACCAATATGGCAACACCACCCAAGACAACGGTTTGAATAATATTGTCTAGGTCGTCTTTAATCCAGTCGAGGGGAGACTCTTCGAATATCTCTTCTTGGGCGGATGCGAATTTCATGTTGATAACTTCAACAACATCGCCCCGTGATTCGTCATAGCCAACGGCTGATTCCACGAGCGCGCGAATCTGTGCGAGCTCTGCTTCTGCACGTGGCTCATAGACGCGCTCCTCTTCTTCATTTAGTGAATAGACGCCGTCAACCAATACTGCAATGGAGAGTTTGTTGACTGTACCCACTTCTCGCACATGGCTTTCGACGCGTTTTGAAATCTCAAAATTGGTAGTTTCGTCATTGCGTCGCGTTTCACGTTTAGACTGCAAGCCTGCTTCACCTGCATTTGCGTCAGGTAAGTTATTGCCAACCGTAACGTTATTGCGTTTATCTTGCTCGTCTTCGAGTTCAATTTCTTCAACGGACTGTACAGAGCGTGCCACCTGACCTTCAGGGTCAAAGGTTTCAGAATTAATTTCAATGCGGTCAAAGTCGATATCAGCCGTTACTTCTGCCTTCACGCTACCCATGCCGAGTGTACGTTCAAGCAAGCTTTCGATAGTTGCTTTGGTTTTCTTTTCAAATGCTGCTTGATATTCTTGCGATGTGTTTGTTTGATATTCGATGTCGTTTTCATCTTCCATGCCGCGAGCGAGCAGGTGCCCTTTATTATCAACAATCGTAATTTTAGAAGGCTTCAAACCAGGGACAGCAGTAGCGACCAAATGACGAATCGCTGAAATTTCTTCTTTATTCAATTTAGTGGCGCGAATTTTCACCGAGATAGATGCGGTGGGTTCGCGGCGTTCGCGGCGGAATAACTCGCGCTTAGGTACAACCAAATGCACGCGCGCGGTATCCACTTTAGAAAAGGCAGTGATGGTGCGCGCCAACTCACCTTCTAATGCGCGAAGTTTATTTACATTCAATACAAAATTAGATGTGCCGAGCGCTTCACTCTTATCAAAAATTTCATTGCCGACATCTGAGCCAGAAGAAGGAAGCCCCTGTTGAGCAAGCAGTAGACGTGTTCTTAGAAGGCTGTCGCTCTCAACCAACACTTCCGCGCCACCAGCGCGTGCCTCATATTTAATGCCAGAACGCTCAAGCTCTTCAACAATCATGCGAGAGTCATCAGCAGAAAGATTAGCATAGAGTGGGGAGAGGATAGGGCCAGATGAGCCCATAGACATAAGCATGAAGAATGCAATCAAGACGAGAGCTGCGCCACCGACTGCAAAAATTTTAAAGCTTCCCATTTGACGGAAATTTTCTACCATTGCGTTCATATTTATATGCTCCTATTCTTATTTTCGCCGTGTCGCGGCAACTGGTGGTATATTTCTTGCTGTGTGTTAAGCGTTATGTTCTTCATAGTTGCGTGCGACCTTACCTTAGTGTGGCATAAAACAGTTAAGAAGTTGTTAACAGTAGATGCAAACTAGGAAAATTTTTCCTATGCAGTGAGTAATAGCTAATTTGAGGGGTGTGTAAACTACAAATAGTGAAGTTCTGGGGTGGTGTAACTATATATTGTGTAACTATGGTTTTTTTGTAACGTTACATAATGGCATCATTGACAGGTAGCCCTATGAAGATGGGTAAAAAAATCTATGTTGACGTGCTGTGGATGCCTTTCTGTGCTTGTGAGGTCGGCAAAAGATGCCTATGTTGACGGAGTAAGTTGCGCCTGTGGTATGAGAGATACATAGCTTTGAATAAAGTGGCTTTCGCATCAAAGAATCTATTTTGCCTATTGTATGAAGTTGCAACTGCTTTAAGACTAATTATATACTATTGCTTATCAAGCGAACGAAACGGAGAAACTCATGACGAAGTCTAAAGAATCCAAAAACACGAGATATTGCTCATTCTGTGGAAAGAGCGAACACGAGGTGCGCAAGCTTATTGCAGGACCAACCGTGTTTATCTGTGATGAATGTGTGGAGCTTTGCACCGATATCATCCGTACCGCTGATAAAACAAGTGTGGTGCAAGATGATGATGAGTTAGTGTCACCAAAGGAATTGTGCAAATTCCTTGATGAATATGTCATCGGACAGCATGAAGCGAAAAAAGTTCTCTCTGTAGCGGTGTATAACCACTATAAACGTGTTGCGCTTATGGAGAAAGGTAGCGACATCGAGCTCGCTAAGTCTAATATCCTTCTGTTGGGCCCTACTGGTTGTGGTAAAACATTGTTAGCGCAAACATTGGCGCGTGTATTGGATGTTCCATTCACTATGGCTGATGCGACGACGCTTACTGAAGCGGGTTATGTGGGTGAGGATGTCGAGAACATCATTCTACGCTTGCTACAATCTGCTGATTATAATGTAGAGCGTGCGCAACGTGGTATTGTGTATGTCGATGAGGTGGATAAAATCTCTCGTAAGTCTGACAATCCATCTATTACGCGTGATGTATCAGGTGAGGGCGTGCAGCAAGCACTTCTCAAAATTATGGAAGGAACCGTTGCTTCCGTACCGCCTCAAGGTGGTCGTAAACATCCGCAACAAGAGTTCCTACAGGTTGATACAGCTAATATCCTCTTTATCTGCGGTGGTGCATTTGCTGGGCTCGATAAAGTAGTCGCGTCTCGCGACAAAGGTTCGTCCATTGGTTTTGGTGCTGACGTGCGCAGTGAAAACGAGAAAACGATTGGTGAGTTGCTTTCAGAAGTATTGCCAGAAGATTTGGTGAAATATGGTTTGATTCCAGAGTTTATCGGGCGTTTGCCAGTTATCGCTTCATTGACTGACCTTGATGAAAGCGCACTTGTTCAAATTCTCACTGAGCCTAAGAACGCGCTTGTGAAGCAATATCAGAAACTCTTCGAGATGGATGGCAAAGAGCTGACCTTCAAGGAAGATGCTCTCATTGCGATTGCTGAGAAGGCTATTTTACGTAAAACGGGTGCACGTGGTTTGCGT
>CALJMC010000081.1 GCA_937982385.1 uncultured Rickettsiales bacterium
TAGACCCTGAAATAAATTCAGGGTGACGCGGTGGGTGTGGGGTGTTCGGGGTGGCGCCTCATACTCGGTCGTCATTCCGTGCTACGACACGGAATCCATCTCTCAGCACGGCATAACGCGGCAAGGTGGATTTTGGTTTTCGTCGGAATGACGGTAATTGATGGTAAGACAAAGATAGATCCCGTGTCGTGGCACGGGATGACGAGTGTGTGGGATGTTGGTCTGAAGTCATTGGTCGTTAGGGAAGCGAACAGTATGTTCGCGTGAGCCGTCAGCGTCGCGCCAGCGACAGCGGAGTAACGCACAGTATGTGCGGCTACGAAGCCACAGAAATCTACGCAGCCTCTTGCGCTTCAATAAGCGCAGTGACGCGCTTCAAAACTTCGTCGGTGCTCATGTTGGTGGTGTCAATTTCTATGGCGTCTGCGGCGGGCTTGAGAGGAGCTACATCACGCTCGGAGTCGCGGGCATCGCGTTCTTTTAGGTCTTCTAGGACGGATTCGGCGACAACTTCGATGCCTTCACCTTGAATTTCAGCATGGCGACGCTGGGCGCGGGCTTCAACGCTTGCGGTGACAAAGAGTTTGATATCTGCATCGGGGCAGACGACAGTACCGATATCACGACCATCGAGCACCGCGCCACCTTCGCGCTTGGCGTAGTTGCGTTGATAATCGAGGAGGATTTGACGCACTTCAGGAATGGCGGAGACAATGGATGCAGCATTTCCGACGGTTTCTTGGCGGAGGCGTTTGCTCTGCAAATCATGTTGATTGATAGATTTTGCCGCAGCAATAGCGGCAGCTTTGTCAGTCGCGTCTTGTTTAGCATTGACGAGTTTGAGTCCTACCGCGCGATAGAGGCGTCCTGTATCCAAATAGGCATGCCCATAATACTCAGCCAATTTGCGGGCGAGCGTACCTTTGCCAGATGCGGCGGGGCCGTCAATGGCGATGACGCGTGTTTTGGAGCCTAGGCATGGCGCATCTACGGTGAGGTTCGCGCCGAGGTCATTCATCAGTTCGATGAAGTCTGGGAAGCTGGTCGCAATCGCGCGGGTATCATCCACCGTTACAGGTTCTTTGACATTGCCTGCCATGCCCAACACCAAAAAGCTCATGGCGATGCGATGGTCAAAATGGGTGGCGACATAGCCGCCGCCTTGGATGGCTTTGCCGCCGGTGCCATGAACGATGAGGGTGTCGCCATTGAGTGAGATATTTACACCATTCGCCTCAAGCCCATCAATGATGGCTTGCAGACGGTCTGATTCTTTAACGCGGAGTTCTTCTAGTCCGTGCATGATGGTGTCACCTTCTGCCATGGATGCGGCAACAGAGAGGATTGGATATTCGTCAATCATGCTCGGTGCGCGTTCGGCTGGCACTTCGATGCCGTGGAGGTCGGAATGCTTTACGGTAATGTCTGCGACTTCTTCACCCGCTTCGATAGTGCGGTTGTCATAGGTGATGTCTGCCCCCATTTCGATGAGTGTGCGAAAAATGCCCGTGCGTAATGGGTTTACGCAGATATGCTTAAGTGTGATGGATGAGCCCTTAATCAGCAATGCTGCAACTGTTGGGAATGCAGCAGAAGAGGGGTCTGCTGGCACATGAATTTTGCGGTTGGAAAAGCTAATCTGTTGCTGCCCTTGCAGTGAAATATGTGTGGCGCCTTCATCATCCTGTGTAATATCTAATTCAACGCCGAATGATTTGAGCATGCGTTCAGTGTGGTCGCGAGTAGCTTCTGGTTCAATGACGGTGGTAATGCCTGCAACATTCAGCCCTGCGAGCAGCACGGCTGATTTGACTTGAGCAGATGCCATCGGCAAGCGATAGGTGATAGCAGATGCTTGCGCATTGCCTTGCATGGTCAGCGGGAGGCGTCCGCCATCACGAGACATAAAACTAATGCCCATTTCAGAGAGCGGATTAATGATGCGACCCATCGGGCGAGAGCGCAAACTTTCATCGCCTGTGAAGGTAGATGCAAACGGATAAGACGCAAGCAAGCCCATCATCAAGCGCGCACCCGTACCAGC
Source organism: uncultured Rickettsiales bacterium (assembly GCA_937982385.1). Lineage (GTDB taxonomy): Bacteria > Pseudomonadota > Alphaproteobacteria > Rickettsiales > UBA998 > CALJMC01. Next base: position 2,045 of record CALJMC010000081.1, read on the forward strand.
ATTTCCCATATCCAGCACGTCATCGGGCGCATGCAGTCCGCCAACTCCAACACCTTCAACAGACCAGTTGCCCGCTGCATGTTGCTGAATGTTGACACCCATTTTCCTGAGGGCGTTGGCGGTGGCAATAACATCTTCACCTTCCAAGAGTCCTGTAATCTCGACTTTTCCTAGTGTTTGTGAGCCGAGCATAAGCGAACGGTGCGAAATGGATTTGTCGCCTGGCACAGTCACATCACCAGTCAATGCGTTGGCTGAATGCGAAGAGGCGGATATGGGATTGGAATGTGAGGTCATAAGTGGCTTCATGAGGGTTGAAATAACACAATAGAAGATTCATAACATCCATATATTGTCAAGTCTAGGTTAGACTTGACAAGGGGTGCGGAAAATAAGAACCTGTATATATAAGGTTTGTTCGAAGCGCATTATATAGAGGAGGCTGCTTATGACTGGTAATCTTGGTAATAAATGCAACTGCTCGAAATGCAGTGCTAAGTTTTATGACTTGGGAAAGAAAAAACCGGCATGTCCCAAATGCGGTGCATCTTTTGTGGATGAGAAGGTGATGGCCCCTATAGTGGTTGAGGCGGTTGAAGCCCCCTCAGACGAAAAAACAGGCAAAGAACAAGAAATTGATGATGTCGGTGATATTGATTTAAGTGATTTTAATGATGATACATCTGAAGAGAAACTTGAGTTAAAAACAACATCTGAGGGAAGTGCGCTTGCTGATATTGAAGATGCTCACGAGTTGGACGAGCCGATAGAATCCATCAGTGAACTTGAGGATATTGAAATAGAAGCAGATATTCGAAACTCTGATGATGCCGAGGATTCTGTTGCGATTGAAGATATGGATCATCTGGAAACCATTATTGATAAAATTGAAGATGAAGAAGCGCAGGAAGAGGAAGAAGACTAGTCTTCTAATGTTTTCCGAGCAATCCCACCAATTCCCCTGATATGGTTTCGCCCAAATGTGTGACGTCACGAATGGTCACCGAATTCTTATAATAGCGCGATACATCATGACCAATACCAATAGCAATAAGCTCTATGGTTTTGTCATGTTCGAGGTCTTTGATGGTATCCCGCAAATGCTGATCCAAATAGTTAGAGGCATTATAGGTCAGGGTGCAATCATCCACTGGTGCACCATCCGATATAATCATTAGAATTTTTCGCGATTCACTGCGGGCTTTGAGGCGTCCTTTTGCCCAGAGTAGTGCTTCACCATCTATGTTTTCTTTCAGCAGCCCATCTTTAAGCATTAATCCAAAATGATGCCGAGCACGAATATAGGGTGTGTCAGCAGCTTTATAGATGATGTGGCGTAGGTCATTGAGGCGCCCCGGGTGTGATGTGCGACCTTCCTTATCCCATGCTTTAAAGCTCTCACCACCTTTCCAATCAACCGTCGTAAAGCCTAGAACTTCAGTCTTTACGGAGGCGCGTTCTAATGTTTTTGCGAGGATATCAGCGGTGAGGGCGGCGATGGTAATCGGGCGACCACGCATGGACCCTGAATTATCAAAGAGGAGAGTCACGACAGTATCTTTGAAGTCCGCCTCTTTTTCTTGTTTGAATATTGCATGATGATTAGGGCTAGCAACCAGTCGCGCCAGTCTTGCGCTATTAATAAGCCCTTCTTCAGTATCAAATTGCCAGCTGCGTTGTTGCTGCGCCATGAGTACGCGCTGAAGCTTGGCTGAGATTTTGGCTAGGGAGTCTCGTATATCTTCTAACTTAGTGTCGAGTGTTCCTCGTAAACGCTGCAATTCCTCAGTTGTGGCTAATGCATGGGCGTGAATTTCTTCATCAAAACCCGTGCTAAAGCTGTGATAATCTGGTGGCGGTGCAGCAGCTTCCCCATTTTCCCAATCACCATGCACTTCGATAGAGTGTCCGTCACCTTCAAGCCCTGGAAGTAGGGATGAGATATCCGCCATATCACCACCATATAACCCTGAGCCAGAGAGTGGTGATGGTTGTGAATCATCTGATGAACCATCAGATTCATCAGATGCGGAGTCGCTATCGGTTGAGTCTCCATCGGCGTCATCACTCGCAGCATCTTGATCAGCCTCTATCTCAGATGTTTGTGTGCCGCGTTCTGCTTGAGAGCTTAGGCTCGCCTTATGTTCTTCTAATGCAATACCGGCGGAGAGTAGCATCTCTTGTGCGAGTGCTGCATAGGCGTCTTGATTGCGGCGTGTGGCATAAAGTTGAGAGCCATAACGCGTGAGTGTATCTGATAATATGGCGCGATAATGCAGCAGATATGGAATGAAGGATTCATGTGCTAGCCTGTCGGTGCATTTTTCTTTGAGCAAGGCGGTGAGAAGCAAGCCCAGTTGTGCATTATTGAGGTCTGTGGGTAGCTCACCATCTTCTAAGTTGAGTTGAGGCATAAGTGATGCTTGGTAATCGGAAATATTATGTCCAGCACCTGCCAGGTCTTCGCTTATCAACCATTCCAAACGTGACAGTTCCAGTAATGTTAATGCGTCACCAAGTGCAGGGTGGTTGATGGCTGACTTTTTGTGTGTTGTTTTGTTGTGCCATTGTTTGGCGGCGGCCCATAAATCGAGCGAGCCTCTCAATTCTGATATATCTTCGTCGTCGCATGCTTGCAGTGGGGGCACATGCAGGGCTTCTTTGTCCGACAGTGGGTTCGGCAAGGGGCTGTTTGCTTGAAAATGAAGTGTTAGGCTTGATTTTTCAGCCAGCGTACGCGCTACATGTAGCAAAGCGTTTTCATGGTCATGCGTATTAACACTCACGATTAGCTCACTATAATGTTACGAATATCATTATAAACCGTGAATGCCATCAGCATCATCAGTAATGCAAAGCCTGCACGGAAACTATATTCTTTAAAGCGATCAGCCAGTGTACGCCCGCTTGCACCTTCAATTGCATAAAACATCAGGTGACCACCATCGAGCGGTGGAATCGGCAATAGGTTCACCATGCCGAGATTAGCTGAAATCATCGCGATGAACCATAATACGGTGAAGAAGCCTTTTTCAGCTGCTTGCCCAGAGAGCTGTGCAATACCGACAGGGCCTTTGAGCTCTTTGGCACTGCGTTGTCCCGTTACTACTTGACCAATATATTGAAGGCTCAAAATAGTGATATCATAGGTTTGGCGCGTGGATTCCCCAACTGCGCTAAATAAACCCATATCCTCAAATTTGATTTGTTGGCTTGTGAAGCCAATGATTGGGCGTTCAATTATATTACCTAATGCGTCTTCACTTTCCGTCATGGCAGGAGTGATGCTGAAATCAAGTGTCTCGCCATTGCGTTCGACTTTCAAAGTGACAGGTTCCCCTATGTTGATGGCAATTTTCATCGGAATTTCGCGGAAATAGCTTACTTCTTCACCATCAACGGAGAGCACGCGGTCCCCCGCTTGTAGGCCTGATGCAGCCGCAGGAGTGTCAGGCAGGATGTCACCAATTATAGGCGCTGTGGTAGTCAGTCCATTGGTGAAGATGAAATAGGTGAAGATAGAAATGGTGAGAATGAAGTTTGCAGCAGGTCCTGCAAATACGATTAAAGCTTTTTTCCACAATGGCTTGTGATGAAAAGTTAATGCTTTGTCGTCATCGCTCATCTCATCCATAGTATCGGCATCTGTGGTGCTCGCTTCAGTCGCATCGCCAAACATTTTGACATAGCCACCGAGTGGTAGGACGCAGAATTTCCAACGTGTGCCTGAGCGATCATTGAAGCCGCCAATCTCTTTGCCGAAGCCAATGGCGAACTCTTCAACTTTTACACCACACCATTTAGCAACAATATAATGTCCGAATTCATGAATGAACACGATACCTGATAATATAACAATAAAGAAAAAGAGAGTATGTAGTATGTCCATATAAGGCTTCCTAATCTAATGCGATGCATTAAATATGTCTGTTAAGCTGCTTTTAATAATAAATTAATTGATGTTTCTCTTGTGCTTAAATCGCATGCGATAACATCATTAATTGTTGAGATCTCGTAAACATCGCATGTTGCCAATGTCTCGTCAATGATTTCTGCAATTGCTGTGAATGGAATCTGTTTATTTAGGAAGGCTGCGACTGCAATCTCATTTGCGGCATTGAGAATTATGGTGGCATTCTTACCTGTGAGTAGAGCATCTTCCGCTAGTTTGAGGCATGGGAATGCATCACGGTCAGGCGCCTCAAAGGTTAGTTTTCCAATGGTTGCAAGATCAAAAGCCGCTGTTTTAACGTTCAAGCGGTTGGGGTATCCCAAGCAATAGGACAATGGTGTACGCATATCAGGCATTCCCATATGCGCGAGGACGGAGCCGTCATTATAATGTGTGAGTCCATGAATAATAGATTCAGGATGTATGACAACGTCAATCTGAGCAGGCGTTACGGGGAATAGTCGTGCGGCTTCAATTACCTCAAGCCCCTTATTCATCATGGTGGCAGAATCAACGGATATTTTGGCGCCCATGCTCCAGTTAGGGTGTTTGACAGCATTTTCAGGTGTGACGTGCTTTAGTTGGCCATAATTTTTCCCTAAGAAAGGGCCACCAGATGCTGTAAGGGTTATTTTATCTATATTTTCAATATTACACTGTTCAAAAATTTGTAGAATTGCATTATGTTCAGAATCAACAGGCAATAGAGTGCTGCCTGAGGCTTTACAGGCTTGCATCATGATGTTGCCGGCCGCAACTAAGCATTCTTTGTTGGCGAGAGCGATGGTGTGGCCTGCGTTAATGGCTGACATGACCGGCTGCAGCCCAGCAATGCCTACGATCGCTGCAACGACAATATCAGTGGGTACTGCGGCAATGTCGATCAGTGCTTGGCGTCCGGCCATCACTTCAATAGTCGTATTGATTAAGGCGTCTTTGACAGCGGCATAAGATGTTTCATCGCCAATCACGACATAGTTAGGTGAAAATTCTTTGGCGAGGGCGATAAGCTGCTCAGCATTGCGTTCTGCCGTGAGGACGGTGATGGTAAAGCGTTCAGGATGTTCGCGTACAATATCAAGCGTAGAGGTGCCGATAGAGCCTGTTGCCCCGAGAATAGTGAGCGATTTTGAAATGGTTGACATCTAATGCGTACCAAGGTTTTGTATAGCCATTGTGAGATAAAACGGTGCAGTAAGCATGAGCCCATCCATGCGATCAAATAGTCCGCCATGGCCAGGAAGTAGGGAGCCTGTGTCTTTGACGCCTGCTTTACGTTTCATCCATGAGATAAATAAGTCGCCTATTTGTGCAAGCAAAGCAATGATAACACCTAGTAGCAAAGCATGTGGGATGCTATCAGGATAAGGGACATGATCAATCATAAGCCAAGAGACAATAGCGGCACAGATGGCGCCGCCAATGAGTCCAGCCCATGTTTTTCCGGGACTAATACTAGGACAAAGTTTCGGGCCTCCAATGGTTTTTCCACTAAAATAAGCACCAATGTCGGTGGCGGCGACCGTTAGTAGAATAAAGATAATTGCCATCGGGACGAGGCTTTCTCCTGTTTCAACGAAGCTTAAAGCCGCAAGCGCGGCAGTGGCCGCAGCGATATAGATAACACCACCAATTTTCCATAGTATCCCCCAGCCATTGACAAGCTTGAGCCATTCAAACAATAGAATGGATGCACCAATGGCCATCAAAATGGTGAAAAATTTGGGTCCTAGAGTGAGCGCTCCTAGTACGATAATAGCAAGTGTTATAGCTGATGAAAGTCGTTTGGATAGATTGGAGAATTTCGATTTATCTGTGTTAGGTATTGCCATAGCGGCGCTCCCTTGTGCTAAAGTTATTACATGCTTGTTGAAGGTCATGTGCGGTGAAATCTGGCCATAATTGTTCGCTAAAATATAGTTCAGTATAGGCGAGTTGCCAGAGCAGAAAATTGCTGAGTCGTTGTTCGCCGCCGGTGCGAATGAGAAGGTCTGGCTCAGGAAAATCTGGACAATAGAGCTGTTCAGATATCATTGATTCATCAATATCCTCAAGAGCGATTTCTTTATTGGAAATTTTTTCGGCAATGTTTTTGGTTGCATTGACAAGTTCCTGTCGTGAACCGTAATTGAGGCATACGCCTAAATGAAAGGTAGAGCAATGTTCGGTTTTTGCTTCTGCCCGTGAAATCATATCTTTGATGTCTTCATCGAGTGCGGAGATGTCGCCTATTACTTTTAGTTGAATATCATTTTTAATGAGGGTTGCAAGTTCATGCTCAAGATAATAGCGAAGCAACATCATGAGGTCAGAGACTTCAAGCTCTGGGCGGCGCCAGTTCTCGGATGAGAATGCATACACACTGAGATAGGAAATGCCTATATTTTGAGATTCCCCGAGTAGTTTTTTGAGCGCTTCGGCACCTTTTTTATGACCTGCTTTGCGTGGTAGGTTGCGTTCTTTCGCCCAGCGTCCATTACCATCCATAATAATGGCTACATGGTTTGGAACGCTCTGCATTTCAGGTTTTAGAGATTCTGCCTGCGTTGATGAAAAACAAGAAAAGACACCCATGTAATACTATACCTAATATGTGTAAGACGGTTAAACCGTCATAATATCTTTTTCTTTTGAGGCGAACATTTCATCAATTTGTTTGATGAAACCATCTGTAAGCTTTTGAACAACATCAGAC
>CALJMC010000082.1 GCA_937982385.1 uncultured Rickettsiales bacterium
GAAAAAAGACACCACGATATTCACCGATTTACTGAACCTGATTGATAACAAAGTCAATCCTGAGAAGGGGCTCGGTGAACCGATAACCTCGGCAGATGTGATTGACCTCTATCAAAAATATTCACGTCAGCACAACCCGCAAGCAGCCTTTACGGACACCACCATTTTTCAGCAGCGCGATCAAATGGAGTGGCCACAAGCAGAGCAAATCTTCCTACGCGTGGCAGACTTGATGAACCAAACCTATCTGTATAAGCACTCATCGCTCGATGATATGTCGCGCCTTGAGAGTGTCACCAACCCGAATGTGGATTTCGCATTGCCCAAGCTGATTTATTTACTTGGTAATGATATGATTGATGCACGCAAACCAGAGGAAAGCTATGCTTACGTCGAAATGGCGGGAAAACAAGGGCTCGGCATTGAAGCCGTTAAAGAAGCCAAGCGCATGGTCGATAGCGGTATCGACATTGATGACGTAGCAAAACAGTTCGGCATAGATCTCTCACCCGTCGAAACCCTAAAAGACAAAGACGGCTCAAGCAAAAGCTACAAAGAATTAAAAGAAGAGCGCGTTAAAGTCCGCCACGGTGAACAACCAAATGCTTCTGTAACCGCCACAACCGCACAGCATGAATTCCTTGAAGACATTAGCTTACAGCGCTAATCTTTCACAAACCAATCGACTGCTTCCAAATAGCCATCCGTACCCTTGCCAACAATCGTATGGGCGGCAATATCCTTCACATAAGAATTATGACGGAACTCCTCACGCGCATAAACATCGGAAATATGCACTTCTACAAACGGCAACGCGACGCTAAGCAGCGCATCACGAATACCAATGGATGTATGGGTATATGCCGCAGGATTTATAATAATCCCCGCATACGCATCGAGCGCCTCTTGAATCCATGTAATCAGCTCACCTTCATGGTTGCTTTGCTTGGCATCTAGCACTATATCTTGGGCGGCTGCATGGGCAGTTGCCTTCGCTATCAGCGTGTCATACGACTCGGCGCCATAGGTTGAAGGTTCACGCTTGCCCAGCATGTTGAGATTTGGACCATTGAGTAAAAGTAGTTTCATAGCGAATATCTTTGTGCAAAATGTGAGTGAATAGAATGAACGTAACAATAAACGGTGAAGAACACAAGCTGAGCGAGGCATTGACCATCAGCGCGCTCATGACTCACTTGGGTGTGGATCCCACACAGGTCGCAGTGGAGCGCAATCGTGAGATTGTCCCAAAATCGCTGCATGGCGAAGTTGAAGTCGCAGCGGACGACATAATAGAAATAGTAGAATTTATAGGCGGAGGTTGAGCATGGCTAAAGACACATTTACAGTTGCAGGACGCGAATTTACATCTCGTTTGTTAGTCGGCACAGGCAAATATAAAGACCTTATCGAAACCCGTGATGCCATTGATGCATCAGGCGCCGAAATCGTAACCGTCGCCTTGCGCCGCATGAGCCTCACCAAAAAAGAAGGTGAAAAATCACTGGTCGATTATGTCTCGCCAGAGCGCTACACATTTTTGCCAAACACCGCAGGTTGCTATACGGCCGAAGATGCTGTGCGCACACTCCGCCTAGCACGTGAGGCAGGTGGCTGGAACTTAGTGAAGCTCGAAGTGATTGGCGATGAAAAGACACTCTATCCCGATGTAGTAGCCACGTTGAAAGCTGCCGAAATGTTAATCGCAGACGGATTCGATGTGATGGCATACACCACCGACGACCCATTAGTCGCCCGCGACCTAGAAAAACTAGGCTGCTGCGCCATCATGCCGCTCGCTGCCCCCATCGGTTCAGGACTCGGCATTCAAAACCCACTCAACATTAAATTCATTGTCGAGCAATCCAACGTGCCCGTGTTGGTCGATGCAGGCGTCGGCACCGCATCAGATGCCGCACTTGCCATGGAGCTAGGCTGTGACGCCGTACTCATGAACACCGCCATCGCCGCCGCCGACAACCCCATCCTCATGGCAGAATCCATGAAACTCGCCATCCAAGCAGGACGCATGGCATATCTCGCAGGCAGAATGCCCAAAAAAGAATTCGCAGATGCAAGTTCGCCCAAAGAGGGGCTTATTGCTGCTAGTTAAATATATCGAGGAAAAATGAATAAAAAACGCAGAGAGTCTATAGAATTTGCAATATTTTTTGTTTCCATAGGGGTTCTCAGCGCTCTTGTGGGATTTAGCAAATACCGCGCTTTTGAATGGAACTGGCTATATTTGTCACTTTTAATCGTATCTTCTGGGTTCACATATAGGTATTTTCACAGAAAAAGTGGTTTTGATTATAGAAATATTATCTTAGCATTGATTCTAGTAGCCTCCATAATATTCCATGCACTACATTTGCTAGGATATTATGAACTACCACTTGTATCGACTTCTCCTATCATATTTGGGGCTTAGCGTTCCTCACCCCCACCTCACCATCATGGAACTGCAAGGTGGCACTGTCATGCGTTGCCATAGATTTTTGCGAGGTGATGGGGTTGCCTGATGTGTCTTTTACTAGGGCGAAGCCGCGCTCTAGGACGGTTTGATAATTGAGGGAATCTAGCAGGCGCGACACCGTGCTTAATTGCTGCTGTTTATCGCGATAGCGCATACGCATGGCGTGGTGCATTCTGGCGTGGAGGGCGTCGATAGTCTCGCGCTTGGTGGCGATGCGTTGGGTGATGCTCTCTGCGCGTACACGTCCAGCCATTTGTGTGAGTTGCTGGGTTGATTTGTGCAATCGCACTTGCACCGCCTGTTCCAAACGCTCCCCACCTGTGGCGAGCTGCTTTTGCATATGCGACAAGGTTTGTGCGGGGGAGACCAAACGCGATGCCAACAGATTCAACTGTTGGCGCGCACGTTCCAAACGCACATCCCATGCACCATGAAAGCGCCCAGTCATATCATCCAAACGTTGCGTGGCTTGGGCAAGCAAGCTTTCAGGTTTCGGCAATCCGCGCGCCAAGCCCGCCACCCGCTCACGATGATGTTTATTTTGGCGTAAGATAGCCTGCAAACTCCGCGTACCCATCTGCTCAACGTACGCCAGCAATTCCTCACGCACAGGCACTGCCATTTCAGCGGCGGCGGTGGGGGTTGGTGCGCGTTTGTCTGAGGCATAATCAATCAGCGTGGTGTCGGTTTCATGTCCCACGGCGGAGATAAGCGGAATCATGGAATCGGCAGCCGCACGGACCACGACTTCCTCGTTAAATGCCCATAAATCTTCCAGCGAACCGCCACCGCGCGCGACAATAATAATATCGGGCGGGTTGTCCATTATGTTGAACATTTTAATGGCAGCGGCTATTTCATTTTCAGAACCCTTGCCCTGCACGCGCACAGGCGCAACGAGCACTTCCATAGGAAATCTGTCAGAAATGCGATGCAATATATCACGAATCACCGCACCTGTCGGCGATGTCACCACACCTATTTTGCGCGGGAGATAGGGCAGTTCTTGCTTGCGATCAGCATCAAACAAACCCTCCGCATGCAGCTGCTTTTTGCGCTGCTCCAGCAATGCCATGAGTGCGCCCTCACCCGCTGGCTCCATTTTGTCAATCACCAGCTGATAATTTGAGCGCCCTGCATAGGTGGTGAGCTTACCTGTCGCTATTACCTCTAGCCCATCTTGCGGACGGCATTCGATGCGCCCCGCCACACCTTTCCAGCACACGGAGTTCAGCACAGCTTTGTCATCTTTGAGATCCATATAGAGATGCCCAGATGCCGCACGCTTAAAGCCCGAAATCTCGCCACGCACCCGCACATAGCTGAATTGTGATTCGACGGCACGCTTAAGCTGCCCCGAAATTTCACTCACGGAATATTCAGGTTGGTTATGCGTTGGTGATGTTTCAGTTGTCATGCGTGATTTTCTCCAGTATGAGGCATTCATAACATAAGGATGAAGACTATGAAAGTACTTGTAATAGGTAGCGGCGGACGTGAACATGCATTGTGTTTTGGTTTGAAAAACTCACCAAGCGTTGAGCATATCTTTTGTGCGCCGGGAAATGCAGGGATTGCTGAACATGCAGAATGTGTGAAACTTGGCGACCATGATTCCATCATTGCATTTTGCAAACTCCAAGCAATTGACCTCGTTGTCGTTGGCCCTGAGCAGCCACTCGTTGACGGGCTAGCGGATGACCTCCGCGCCGCCAACATCAAAACCTTCGGATGCTCTGCCAAAGCCGCACAGCTTGAGGGTTCTAAGGGTTTCACCAAAGATATTTGTGCGAAATATGATATTCCTACTGGTGCGTATGGACGTTTTAATGATGCAGCTTCTGCAAAATCCTATTTGGGTGACAAGACATATCCTATCGTGATTAAGGCAGACGGACTCGCCGCAGGTAAAGGCGTGATTATCGCGCAGTCAGAAGACGAAGCCTTCACCACTATCGATGAAATGTTTGGCGGGAAATTTGGTGCAGCCAGCAGCGAAATCGTGATTGAAGCGTTCCTAGAAGGTGAAGAGCTAAGCTTCTTCGCACTGGCAGATGGTGAACGCGCGGTGGAGTTCGGCTCCGCACAAGACCATAAAACCGTGGGTGAAGGCGACACTGGCCCCAACACTGGCGGTATGGGAACCTATGCCCCAGCGCCAATGGTCACCGATGAACTGCGCCAGCAAATTATGGATCGCATCATCACCCCCACCGTTGAGGGCATGAAAGCGGAAGGTATGCCGTTTCATGGAGTATTGTTCGCAGGATTGATGATTACCAAGAATGGCCCTGAACTGATCGAATATAATGTGAGATTCGGCGACCCAGAGGCACAAGTGTTAATGGCACGCCTCGATGATGATTTGGGCAAAATTTTATACGCTGCCGCGTCGGGTGAGTTGCCTGAGAAACCCGTGAACTTCCGTGACGATGCAGCACTCTGCGTGGTGCTCGCCTCAAAGGGCTATCCCAATGCCTACGAGAAAGGCACGGAAATTAAGAATATCGCTGCCGCCTCAGCAATGGAAGGCGTTACCGTCTTTCATGCAGGTACAAAAATGGATGGCGAAAAACTCACAGCAATTGGCGGACGCGTACTTGGCGTAACTGCGCTCGGTGCAGATGTAGCAGCCGCACAAACACAAGCCTATAAAGCGGTAGATTCCATCGATTGGCCACAAGGTTTTTGTCGTCGTGATATCGGATGGAGGGCGGTAGCTCGCCTCAAACAGGCTAGCTAGATATACACCTGAGCGTGATACGTGATATAAGAAAGAAAAGAAATGTCAGAAAAACTTGTCATTGGTAAAGAAGAATGGTGCGCCCTGCCTGAGCTTGGATTACCAAGCATTAAAGCACGTATTGACACAGGCGCGAAAACCTCGTCACTTCATGCATTCAACATCAATGCATTTGATGAAGATGGCAAAAAATATGTCCATTTTGACATCCACCCTTTGCAAAATAATCGCAAAGTCATTCAGAGCTGTCGCGGACTCGTGATTGACCGCAGAACTGTCAAAAGCTCCAGCGGCGAAAGTGAAAAACGCCTCGTCATCAAGACGCCCGTCACCATTGGCGGTGAAACATGGGATATTGAACTCACACTCACCAATCGCGATTCGATGGGCTATCGCATGTTGCTCGGACGCGAGGCAATGAAAGAACGCGTACTCATCGACCCTGATAGTTCTTTTTGCTTGGGAACACGCGATGAGAAAGACATTAAAAAATCGTACCACACCGCCAAACCTAAACGCGAAGGGCTACGCATTGCTCTGCTTGCGAGCAACCCGAACCTCTATTCTAACCAACGCTTACTCGAGGCAGGTGAAGAGCGCGGACATGAAATGCGCTTCATCAATATTCAGCAATGCTATATCAATATGAGTTCTGCCCGCCCAGAAATTCACTATCGTGGCGGCGAGCTTCTTGATGGCTTCGATGCGATTATTCCTCGCATCAAACCCTCCATGACCTTTTATGGCTGCGCAGTCGCACGACAGTTTCAGGCAACAGAAGCATTCTGCTTGAATGATTCCGTTTCCATTTCACGCTCTCGAGACAAGCTGCGTTCGCTGCAAATGCTCTCAAGCGACCATATTCCCATGCCGACCACAGGCTTTGCCAATTCTCCCGTGGATACTGCCAACATCATCAAAATGGTCGGCGGCGCACCCTTGGTCATCAAGCTATTAGAGGGCACGCAAGGTAAAGGCGTAGTACTCGCGGAGACAGACAAAGCCGCCGAGTCCGTAATCAATGCGTTTAAAAGCCTGAAAGCTAATATCTTGGTGCAAGAATTCATCAAAGAAGCGCAAGGCAAAGATATTCGATGTTTCGTCATTGATGGCAAAGTTGTTGGCTCAATTCAACGTGAAGCGGCGGCAGGTGAATTCCGCGCCAACCTCCATTTAGGCGGCACTGCCAGCACGGTCAAAATCACCACCGAAGAACGCAAAATTGCGATTAATGCCGCTAAAGCCATGGGCTTGAAAGTGGCAGGCGTTGATATCATTCGTTCAAAAGATGGCCCAAAGGTGCTGGAGATAAACTCATCACCAGGCTTGGAAGGCATTGAGGAAATCACAGGCAAGGATGTCGCAGGGCTCATGATTGAATCAATCGAGAAACATTTGCGCAAGAAAGCGAAAACACAATAGCCCAGCGCGCCCGTCAAAGGTTTCAACCACTTGACCTATTAATAAAATCTCCTCTACAATGACATGTGCTATGATGGCACAAATGGAGCAGCATGAAAAAACACTTACTAAGCAGCGCTATTTTCTTTGTTATTTGTCCCATGGGAGGTCGTCAAGGCATTCGATGGGAGCATCTGCCCTATTAACTGTTGGATTGATACGAAGGGCAATTGTTTCTGTCAAGAAGAATCCACTGAAGAGAAAACAGAAGACGATGGCGCTACAGACGATAATTCTTAATCATTATTTTCCGACATAATCTTATATTTCAAACGCAGCACTTCATTTTGCAACATATCTTTATTCACACTCTCGGGTGCAATGGGGTTTCCACAAATGGCGGTTACTTTCTGTCCCAAATGCTGCGGGAAGAACCGACGCCACGAACCATTATATTTGCGGCTAAAGAAGCTGCCCCATAATCCATTCATCGCCATTGGATAAATCGGTACAGGCGTACGTTTGATAACATGCTCAATGCCATGACGGAACCGGCTGAGCGACCCGCGATAAGTCAACTGACCCTCAGGGAAAATACAGACAACATCACCCTCCTCCAATGCCTTAGCAACTTCATCAAAGGCTGCCGTCACACTTTCACGTGTCGGCAGAATTGGGATCGCACCATTGAGGTTCATAAAATAATGCACCCCTGGCACTTTATAAATATGCCCATCAATCAAAAAACGTACGCGGCGATGCGGAATACCCGCCTGAATCACCATACCATCCATATAGGAGACATGATTGCAAATAATCACCGCTGGACCCGTCTCAGGAATCCTGTTCATATCAATATAAGTTGGCTTATAGCCCCACTCGACAACACGCCTCGCCCCTGCACGGAAATACAGCTCAGGTGCCGCAAAAAAGCCCTTCACATAAGCAATTTTACGCTCTATCCATCGCAGTGGCTTCTCGCCTGCTGTTTTAAGTTCTACCATATCCATCTTATCATTATAGATTATAAGCATTAATAAACGCTTAAATTGTTGTTTGCCCCTGCTCCGCGCTCCTGCGCTACGCAATAGGCGAATCGCTTGCGCGATGCTCACGGCTGACACGAACATCCTGTTCGTGTATTACACACCCTTCACTATTGAATATCTTAACTAATTTTGCCGTTGCATGTAACGTGGTTTTTCCTTACTGTCTGCGCATCATCCACATAAATTAACCATAGAGACTTTTATGACATCAATCATTTATAAAAATGCCTCAGATGCACTCGACGGATTGCTTCACGATGGCATGAGCATCATGTCTGGCGGCTTCGGTTTATGCGGCATCCCTGAGCATTGTATCACAGAAATTAAGAAGTCGGGCATCACAGACCTCACCGTCATCTCCAATAATTGCGGAGTCGATGATTTTGGCTTGGGTATTTTATTGGAAGACAAGCAAATCACCAAAATGATTTCATCTTATGTCGGCGAGAACAAAGAGTTTGAACGCCAATTCCTCAATGGTGATTTACGCATCGAGTTCAACCCGCAGGGCACCTTGGCAGAACGCATTCGCGCAGGCGGTGCTGGCATCCCCGCTTTCTTCACCAAAACAGGTGTGGGCACAGTCGTGGCTGAAGGCAAAGAAACACGCGAGTTTGACGGCGAAACCTATCTAATGGAACGTGGACTCCGCGCCGACATCGCGATTGTAAAAGCATGGAAAGGCGACAAGCATGGCAATCTCGTCTTCCGTAAGACCGCACGCAACTTCAACAGCATGATGGCAATGGCAGGACATATCACCATCGCTGAAGTCGAAGAGTTAGTAGAGCCTGAAGAGTTAGCGGCAGATAGCATCCACAGCCCAAGCATTTTTGTACAGCGTATCTTCCAAGGTGATGCCTATGAAAAACGCATCGAATTTGCTACCACCCGTGAAAAAGAGGAGGCGTAAATTATGACATGGAATCGTGATCAAATGACGGCACGCGCCGCACAAGAACTTAAAGATGGCTATTATGTGAATCTTGGCATTGGTATCCCTACCTTGGTGGCGAACCATATTCCCGATGACATTCATGTGACGCTACAAAGCGAAAATGGCATGCTCGGCATGGGGCCCTTCCCTATCAAAGGCGAGGAAGATGCTGACCTCATTAATGCAGGCAAGCAAACCATCTCTGAACTTGATTACAGCTCTTTCTTCGATAGCGCGACGTCCTTCGCGATGATTCGCGGCGGTCATGTAGATTTGTCTATTTTAGGTGCATTGCAAGTAGCAGAAAATGGTGACCTCGCAAATTGGATGGTTCCCGGCAAGATGGTCAAAGGCATGGGCGGCGCAATGGATTTGGTCGCGGGCGTCAAAAAGATTATCGTCGTGATGGATCATAACGCCAAAGACGGCACCGCCAAGATGGTCAAAGAATGTACCCTTCCGCTCACGGGCACACGAGTCGTTGATATGGTGATCACCGAGCTTGGTGTGTTCGAAATGCGCGATGGCATCTTCACCATGACCGAACTCGCGGATGGCGTAATTGTTGGCGAAGTTAAAGACCGTACAGACGCGAAAATAGCGTTTGATTTGTAGGTTTATAGGAGACTCTGCTTTTGCAAAGGTTCCTATAAGATTTTCCCTCTTAAAACTGTTTCTTGCTTTCTTCGACAAAAGCAAATCAGCGTTCCTTTTTGAGAGGAAAGGCTATTAGAACCTAGCAAGAAGAATACAGCTGTCAACTGCACCAAAATTATAATCATCAGTAGCTATACTCGTTCCCGTCACACACAAACCACCATTTACGGTTGCATGTGGATATATCTTTCCTGATGGTGCTCTTCCATCATCGATTTTCTTATCAATGTTCCACATTTCTTCTGCTGTAAGTGAAGTTGAAAGACTCAGCTCAAGTCCTTGACTACCACCCGTCCCAACCCAGCCGTGGGTGGTCAAGTACGTCCAACTTTTTGCAGTCCATAGAGCATTATCAATTTTGGCGCTCGCAAGATAGTCACCTGACCCCCATATCCCACTGTAACTTCCCTCGACTAAATTTGCTAAGGCTAAATGCTGCCAAAATCGCGCGCTTTCAGCATTACTTACGCTAGACACATGGCTATCACCATTACCATTGCAGCCAGCTATATTAGTATTAGAGTCTGTGTCCGTACAGCCAGCCTCAACTCCCCAAAAATCATATGCATTCCGCATGTCGCCAGGTAGAGCGAAATACTTGTCTCTAAATGTGTAGATGCTCGTTTTGTAGCGCTGGATGTCTGTAATCACACTACGCAACTCCGCCGCACGAATCATCGACGACCCTGCGACAATACCACCTGCGATTAGACCAATAATCACAAGCACAATAGAGAGTTCTAACAATGAAAAACCGTAATTCTGTTTCATACCCTTTACTCTATGACATAAAACTTAATATTTTGTAAAGACGCTTTTCTACTCACGGGCATCACTCTGCACTTTGAGTGTGTCGGTCATTTTTTAACGAACAGTTAGTGGGAAAGGGTAGAAAAAAAAAGAGCATTACTGCCTGTGGATAACTCTGTGGATGAACTTAAGTGTTTTTGCTAAGTTATTTCATTATAAGTATTTTTCTGTAATTGCCTAAAAATTCACCACCTCATACAACAGATTGATAAATAACAATAAAACTATAAATCAATGTTTTTTTGATGGTTAAATTCATTATTCTTATAATTAAAGCATTTGTAATGTGCGAGTGTGAACAAATCATTCTATACAACCATACAGAGCATCACGTTTTGAGCCCTTATAAACCCTAGCATTTCTCATTCCCTATGCGGAATATAGGTAAAAATTACCTAGCACTTCCAGACAATGTAATCACCTGCCCTGTCACACTATTCGCATCCAACAAATAACGCACAGTAGCACACACTTCTTCTACATTACTCACCCGTTTTAAGTCCGCACGTTCACGGATTTTTTGGAACGTATCGGGCTTATCCATATGCCCCTCAATGGTGGCACCTAACGCAATAGCATTCACCCGCACATGCGGTGCAGCAGCTTGTGCCACCATGCCCACCGATTGTTCCATCGCCAATCGTGATATACTATAAGACATAAAGTTTGGTGTCATGCTCCAGCCATCAATGCCATCCGACAGGCAAATAATACTCGCTGCTGCTTTCACATCTTGTTTATCATCAGCCTCAAGCGCTGTAATCCATGATTGATTCAAAAAGGCTTGATTCAAAAACATCGGGGCTGTCAGATTCACATCCATATGTGCTTGCCATGATGCCGGCGTCATATCATATAGCGAATCTTTCTCAAACAAAGACGCATTATGGATAAGACATTCTACCTTGCCCGCTTGCTCTATGATGGTATGAACATTCACGATATCGGACAAATCACCTTGCACTAATGTTGCCGTAACGCCTAGTGCCTCTATCTCTGCCGCAGTTTCCTTTGCGGCAGACTCAGACGTATGATAATGCACCGCCACATCCCAACCAGCACTCGCCATGTCGAGCGCAATCGCTTTTCCTACACGTTTGGCAGCACCCGTAATCAACACCTTCGCCATCACAAAATCCTTTAACTCTCTATAAGTGTATTTACATTTTATCTCGCGGATACTATAAGCCACACATAGGCACAACTGCAAGGAACTTGGCATGAAAATCATAAGCTGCAACAGCAACCTTCCTCTAGCCACAGACATGGCAGACTATCTCGACATCACGGTAGCGGAAGCGACGATTAGACGCTTTGCAGATAATGAGATTTTCGTTGAGATTAATGAGAATATGCGTGGTGAAGACGTCTTTGTAGTACAGTCCACATCCTACCCTGCCAATGACAATATGATGGAATTACTCATCACACTCGATGCACTTAAACGTGCATCAGCTCGCCGCATTACGGCGGTTATTCCCTATTTCGGTTATGCCCGCCAAGACAGAAAGCCAGGGCCACGCACCCCGATTTCTGCAAAATTGGTTGCCAACCTCATTACCTCTGCCGGTGCCGACCGTGTATTAACCCTCGATTTACACGCTGGACAGATTCAAGGCTTCTTCGATATCCCGCTTGATCACTTGCTCTCCACACCTGTGGCAGTGAATGACATTAAGAAGCATTACAAAACAAACAATCTCGTGATTATATCCCCTGATGTCGGCGGCGTGGTGCGTGCCCGAGCACTTGCAAAACGCCTAGATGCTGACTTGGCCATTGTCGACAAACGCCGAGAACAAGCCGGTGTATCCGAAGTAATGAATATCATTGGTGATGTCGAAGGACGTGATTGCATCATGTATGATGATATTGTTGATTCCGCAGGAACACTCTGCAATGCAGCCGCAGCCCTCATTGATAATGGCGGCGCCAAATCTGTGTCAGCCTACGTGACGCATGGTGTGCTTTCAGGCAAAGCCGTTGAGCGCGTGACCAACTCGAAGCTCAAAGAACTCGTGATTTCCGATAGCATTGCGCCAACCGACGCAGTAAAAAATGCGCATAATATTCGTGTGGTTTCCATTGCTCCTCTCATGGCTGAAGCAGTGAAACGCGTATCAGATGAAACATCCATTTCAAGCTTATTTAACTAAGTTTATTTGACTCATGCCGAAAAACTGTTATAAACGCGCTCCTTGGAACCTTCATGGAGAAGGCTTCTTGTAACAAACGTAGTAAAGAATCGGTGTCTGAATTAGTCAGTTAGCGGTTATTTAGGAGCAAGATTATGTCAAAAGAACAACGCAAATTAGTGGCACTTCCACGCGAAACATATGGCAAAGGGGCTGCACGCTCACTTCGCCGCGCAGGTCAGATTCCTGCCATTATCTATCAAACAGGTAAAGAGTCTTTGTCTTACTCGCTTGAAGAAAAAGAAATCAAACGTCAATATCAACGCGGTGGCTTCTTCGGTAAAGTCCTAACGCTTGATGTTGGAAAAGACACCATTAAAGTGATTCCAAAAGATCTACAACTCCACCCAGTAACAGACCGTATTGAACATGCTGATTTCGTCCAAGTAGATGATAAAAGCGAGTTCAAAGTACTTATCCCTGTTAAATTCCGTGGATTGGAACGTTGTGCAGGCTTGCGTCTTGGTGGTAACCTCAACGTGGTACGTCACGATCTTGAGCTATGGGCAACCACAGCAAACATTCCAGATCTCATTGAAGTTGACATCAAAGACCTCACCATTGGTGATTCTGTGCATGTATCCGAAATTCAACTTCCTGAAGGTGTGCGCCCAGTTATCGAGCGTGACTTCACTATCGCGACCATCGCTGGTCGTGCTAAGAAAGAAGAAGAAGCAACTGTTGCAGGCGCTGAAGGTGCTGAAGTCCCTACTGTTGGTGACGATGGCAAAGAAGGTGAAGAAGCGGCTGAGTAATCCCGCACTTTGCAAAGCCTTTGCAATTGAGTATATAAGAAGCTGCACTCATATGGGTGCAGCTTTTTTGTTGGAGTCATTACCATGCTACTACTAGTCGGACTCGGAAACCCCGAAGACAAATATATTGATAACCGCCATAACATTGGGTTTATGGTGATTGACGCGCTTATTGACGCGCTAAATATGCGTACCGCCAACACCAAATGCACAGGCGAGCTTTATAAAGGCTCGGCACATGGCACAGATATTCTCGCGCTCAAACCCACCACCTTTATGAACCATTCTGGCATAGCCGTCGGTCAGGTGATGCAGTTTTATAAGCTCAAACAAGAACACGTGATTGTGTTCCATGATGAACTCGATCTAGACCTCGGCAAAATCCGCATTAAAATGGCGGGTGGCGCAGGCGGGCATAACGGCATCAAAAGTATTGACGGACAGGTAGGAAAGAATTACCGCCGGGTACGTATGGGGATTGGTAAACCTGAGCATAAAGGGCAAGTCAGCTCCTATGTGCTGAGTGATTTTCAAGGCGATGAATGGGACTATGTCAAAGCCATGGTCGACGGCATTGTCAGAACCATGCCCGAACTCCTAAAAAACAATAACGCCAAAATCATGAATGACATTGCACTTGATATTCAGAAAGTGCATAAAAGGCTTAACCCTGAACCAATTACAGAAAGCGAAGAATAATGGGATTCTCCTGTGGTATCGTCGGAATGCCGAATGTCGGCAAATCAACCTTGTTTAATGCATTGCTCCAACAAGTGCAGGCAGAAGCAGCAAACTATCCATTCTGTACGATTGAGCCGAATGTCGGCAAAGTCGCAGTACCTGATGAACGCTTAGATAATTTGGCGACACTTGCAGGGTCTGCTGTCACCCTCCCCACCCAGCTTGAATTCGTAGATATTGCGGGCTTGGTACGTGGTGCGAGCAAAGGTGAAGGACTTGGCAATCAGTTCTTGGGACATATCCGTGAAGTGGACGCGATTGTCTATATGTTGCGCTGTTTTGAAGATGACGACATCACCCATGTGGAAGATTCCGTTGACCCACTTCGCGATTGGGAGATTATTGAAACCGAACTGGTGCTCGCCGATATGGAGAGCTTAGAAAAGCGCAAACAGAACCTCGCCAAGAAAATTAAAGGACAAGACAAAGAAGCCCAAGCGACCATGAAAATGGTTGAAGAAGTCTTGAAAATAGTCGAAGAGGGAAAACCTGCACGTGACTATCTCGTCACCCTCACAGATCCCGAAGAACGCAGAGAATTTAAAATGCTGCAACTGCTCACAGGCAAGCCCGTAATGGCAGTCTGCAATGTCGATGAAGAATCCGCCGCAACAGGCAATGAGTTGTCGAAGAAAATAGAAGATTATTGCGATGAGCGTGGCCTAGCACACGTGATTGTCTCAGCCAACATCGAGGCAGAAATTGCAACCTTGGAAGAAGAAGAAGAGCGTGCTGAGTTCTTGGAGACATTAGGGCTCGAAGAAACAGGCCTAGCCCGCATCATTCAAACCGGCTATAGCCTGCTTGAATTGCTGACATTTTTTACCGTCGGCCCCAAAGAAGCGCGAGCATGGACTGTTAAGAAAAGCGCCGTGGCACCCAATGCCGCAGGCGTGATTCATACCGACTTTGAAAAAGGATTTATTCGTGCTGAAACTATCGCGTATGATGATTATATTGCCGGCAAAGGTGAAGCTGGCGCAAAAGAAGCTGGCAAATTGCGCTTAGAAGGTAAAGACTATGTGGTGAAGGATGGGGATGTATTCCATTTCCGCTTTAACGTATAGCTAAAATATATCTGAGGAGACGGTCATGTTCTGGAAAACAAAAGGCGACAAGAGTACAGGCACTCCTGTCTGGTTGCGCTGGGCAGTTATTGGTGTATTGGCGTATATGTTTTTCGTCAGCTTTCAAAACCGTGGAACCGATGAAGCAAAACGCAAAGCCGCTTATAACAGCAATCACGGCGAAGTGGTTCGCAGCACGCCAGGCAACTCCATCACCATCGCTGGCAATCGCGTAACCAGCCGTAAACAAGCTGCAAACGTGCAAGTGGGCGGAGATATTGAAGGACGCGGCGCAACGGCAAGCTGCGGTGAAAAAGCAGATATCACGATTTCTACCTTACTTCCTGAGGGTGTAACATTATCCGATGCACAAAAAACGCAGTATTTCCCAGCTGAGAGTGCTACCGTTCGTGTTGGAATACATGATGAGAATGCTTTGTGGGCAACCGGCGTGACAGGAATGAAAACAGGCGGAGTACGTGAAGTATTGGTACCAGCACATAAAGTATTTGGCGAAGATCTCAGCACAGAAATGGCACTCCCACGCAATGCGATGATGCGCTACAAAATCACTCTCACCGATTTAATGCCGAAACACCCTGAGGGCACACTTCCCTTCAGAGCGATGGATAGCAACATCGGACGCGGGGCCATCGCCCTATGCGGATTTCAAACAACCATTCATGCAACTGTGTGGAATGCCAAAGGCGAAAAGCTAGCCACTACCAGAGAACCTGTTACACTCACCCTTGGTGAATCAAAAATGAGCTATGGGCTGGATCGTGGTATTCTCGGCATGAAAACAGGGGGCGAGCGAGCGCTCACCATCCCTCCCGCCTATTTGATGAAAGAAGGCGACTATTCAAAACTCGTCAACCCTGGCGAACTGCAACAAAAATTACGAAGCGATGACATATTAATTGTTGACGTTAAGCTGATTTCAGTAGAAAAGCCATAAGGCTAGATTTAACCTAAAAATGAGTAATATTATGTCTGTTGTTGCGAAACGCTTAAGCGCTGTTAAACCCTCTCCCACTATGGCGGTCACCGCCAAAGCTGCCGAGCTACGTGCTGCGGGCAAAGATGTCATTGGACTGGGTGCAGGCGAGCCAGATTTCGACACACCAGAACATATAAAACAAGCCGCCATTGCAGCGCTTGGTCGCGGTGAAACAAAATACACTCCTGTAGGTGGAACACCTGCACTCAAAGATGCAGTGATTGCAAAACTCAAGCGCGATAATAATCTCGATTATGGTCGCGGAAATATCGTGGTCGGCTGTGGCGCTAAACAAGTTATTTTTAATGCAATGCTCGCGACCCTGAATGAAGGCGATGAAGTGATCATCCCGGCGCCATATTGGGTGTCTTATCCTGACATGGTGGCTGTTGCGGAAGGCACATCTATCATCGTGACCTGCACCGAGGCGGAAGGATTTAAACTCACTCCTGCAAAGCTCGAAGCAGCCATCACCGACAAAACACGTTGGCTTATTCTCAACTCACCGTCCAACCCAACCGGCGCGGCGTATACTGCAGATGAACTCAAAGCACTTGGTGCTGCTCTCGATAAATACCCGCATGTGATGATTCTCTCTGATGACATTTATGAACACCTCACCTATGACGGGTTTGAATTCAAAACGTTGGCAGATGTCTGCCCGTCACTGAAAGAACGCATCCTGGTCGTCAATGGCGTATCCAAAGCATATTCCATGACAGGATGGCGCATTGGTTATGGTGCGGGCCCTGAGGCCGTGATTAAAGCCATCTCAAGCGTGCAATCACATAGCACCTCAAACCCATGCTCTATCAGCCAAGCCGCATCCGTAGAGGCCCTCAATGGCGACCACAGCTTCCTCACAGAATGGAAAGCAGCCTTCGTACGCCGCCGTGATTTGGTCGTACGCCTACTCAACAATATTGATGGTCTGTCATGCGGCACACCTGAAGGTGCATTCTATGTGTTCCCATCCTGCAAAGAGCTCTATGGCAAAACCACGCCATCAGGCACCAAAATCAAATCAGACACAGATTTCTGCGCTTACTTGCTTGAGGAATCACTCGTCGCAGCTGTGATGGGTTCAGCGTTTGGTTTGGATGGTTATTTCCGCATCTCCTACGCCACATCAGATGACAAGCTCACCGAAGCATGTGAGCGCAT
>CALJMC010000083.1 GCA_937982385.1 uncultured Rickettsiales bacterium
GCCCCAGCTCGTGCCTGTCGCAAATGAGCAGAGTGCCGCAATAAAAAAGATAACCACGGGCAACCATTCAGCCGCAAATCCACCGCCAGAAAGCCCTGATATAATGAAATCGGCAGTGTGCAGCTCTTTGTTTACATCTGCAATTGCCCATGCGAATGTGAGTACTAGAACCGCACCAAACATAGGCTTGAAGCCCTCTTCCATCGCCTCAATAGCGCCACTCACTGTGAGCGCGCTTGTAGCAACTGACATCACCATCGCCAGAACCAAACTGAGGAGCGATGCCCACATCATTGCTTTGAAAGAATCTGCACTGCCAAAGACTTCATGTAACGTATTACCTTGCCCTGTCATATAGATTCCAATGAATGTTCCGCCAATAAGGGTGAGAATTGGAATTACAGATAAAAGATAATAATTCTGATGTTTAGCATTATATATGTGATGCACTACTTTATTATCATGAACATTGTTCTTTTGAGCCGCCATAGGGCCAAAATCGCGCCTCGTGGTGATGACGAGTGCAACAAAGATTAGTGTTAACACAGGATAGAAATTATAGCCTATGGCACCGAGCATCATCTCGAATGCAGGCGCGTCAGCGCCTAATGCTTCATGTATCAACGACAGCTGAAAGCCTACCCATGTTGTAACAAGTCCGATGCATGCCATTGGGGATGACGTTGAATCGACGATATAGGCCAATTTCTCGCGCGCTACACCCATCTTCTCAGTAATCGGACGCATTGCATTTCCCACAATTAATGTATTGGCATAACCATCAAAAAAGATTAGCCCACCAAAGCAGAAACTTATCCATTCTGCTCTGCGTGCAGACGTGGCATAGCCTGCCAACAGCTGCACCACTCCCTGCAGCCCCCCATTGCGAGAAATAACGCCAATCATACCGCCAATACATAATGTAAATATCGCTACAGATACATGCCCCGTAGCACCATTTTCAGGCACAAGCGCTTGCACTAAATGCGTATCAACCACACGAAAGAAGCTTGGGAAGAGCGCGATAAACTCACCGCCAGCAAGCAACCAAGCCCCGCACCAGACCCCTAAAAACAATGAAACATAAACTTGTCGCGTCACTATCGCACAGACGATTGCAATCGCGGAAGGCAGCAGTGACAGGCCACCATATACTAGCATGCAGAACTACCATAATAGCGCAAAATGCCATAGAGTGCGGCAGTGCAAGCAATAAACGCTATCCATAGGGGCAGACCCAGCAACAGCACAGGGATCATGCCCAGCCCGACTGCCACAGCACTGACAAGCAGCGCATAAGGCATTTGCGTGCGCACATGCGCAATATGGTCACAGCCTGAAGCGACTGATGACAGAATCGTTGTATCTGATATTGGCGAGCAATGATCACCCCACACCGCACCGCCTAATACGGCAGCAAGCGACGCCAACATCACTTCATGCATCACCACCACATCACTATCAACATTAAGCATCCCCGCCGCAAGAGGCAGCACCAGCGGCACTAATATACCGATCGTGCCCCAACTCGTGCCTGTCGCAAACGAGCAGAGCGCGGCGATGAAAAAGATAATCACAGGCAGCCACTCAGCCGCAAACGCGCCATTTGATAGCCCTGATATGATAAAATCAGCGGTGTGCAGCTCCTTGTTCACATCCGCAATTGCCCATGCAAAAGTAAGCACCAACACAGCACCGAACATGGGCTTGAACCCCTCCTCCATTGCCCCTATCGCGCTATGTATTGTTAAAGCACCAGCGCCGATAGACATAACAATGGCGACAACCAAACTTAAGAGCGACGCCCACATCATGGCTTTGAATGGATTTGCAGAACCCAACACCTCACGTATCGCATCACCCTCTCCCGTAATTAGGAGCCCTATGAATGTGGCAATAATCAGCGTTAAAATCGGCAATATAGCAAGCCAATATGAGTTACTATTCAGATTATTAACGTCATCATTATCATCTAAAACATTATTATTATTTTGAACAGCGTTTTCCGCTTTTAACATCGGACCAAAATCACGCCCAGTGACCACAACAGCGCCTACAAAAAACAAGGCTAAGAGGGGATAAAAACTATAGGGCAACGCCCCCAACATCATCTCAAATGCAGGCGCATCATCGCCCAATGTGTCCTTGATAAGCGATATTTGAAATCCAATCCATGTGGTGACCAGCGCAACGCACGCCATGGGCGCAGCCGTTGAATCAACGATATAAGCAAGTTTCTCGCGACTTACGCCCGCTTTGTCCGTAATCGGACGCATAGTATTTCCGACAATCAGCGTATTGGCATAATCATCAAAGAATATCAAACTACCAAGCCCTGCAGTCATCCCTTGTGCACTACGGCGGGTCTTCACAAAACCCGAACAGGCACTCACAACACCCTGCAAACCACCATTTTTGGAGATCACGCCAATCACTCCTCCAGTCAGCAAGGTAAATATAGCGATCGAAATATGATCTCCCGAGCCATTCTCGGGCGCTAATGCTCGCACGAGATAGGTATCTACAACACGGAAGAACCCCTCGCCTACGGCTACAAAATCACCTCCTGAAATGAGCCATGCACCCGCCCATATCCCGCAGAAGAGCGCGATAAACACTTGTCGCGTGAGCAGCGCCATGCCAATAGCCAAAAGTGACGGCAACAGAGACCACCAACCAAAATCCGTCATATCTCATCCTTAAATTGCGTAAAACACACAGAAATCTGCGCTATTGTCATCATATTGTCATTTGATTTTGACACCCTACTCGGAGATAATAGCTTTTTCAAGAACAACTAGTCGGGGGACTTCTGAGCACAGCTACACAGCCAATTGAAGCCCGCATTTCGGTGTGGGATCATCCAGAGAGCCGTATCGCTTACCTAGAAAGCGTGATGAGCGGCGCCAATTGGCGTGCCTGCATTTATGCTCCCACGCATGACGAGAATGCAGATGCTACGCTTGGAAACCTCGAGAAATCACTGCAAGAACGTGGCTATCGCACGAAGCTATCGCAAGATGAACACGGCAATCATGCACTTCATATTCATCATTTCAACGACCATCCAAGTTTTAGAGAAGCGCTCGATGATATGGGCTTTGCCAAGGGCATTAGCTATGGTGTTACACATCCAGGCGAGGCAATGAGCAATCTCTATGCCGCCGCCAAAGATGGCGTCAATTACACCACTGCCAACACGGCACGACTGCTTGCTGGGCTTTATTTGTTGGGTGATATCGCGCTTGCACCAACAAATTGGTTTGACAAGAATAAAGAGGCTGTGACATCACAAAACAAAATACCAAAACGCTTAGCCAGCCTCTATAGCCCCTTAGCGGCTTTGCAGTCTGTGATTTACATGACTTACGCAAAAGACGGACACGAAAAACAACAGCAAGAGCTGAACGAGACGTTTGCTGAGGGAATGCAATCAGGCTACAAGCACTTAGATATCTCCCAATGGCACAGCTCCAAAAATGAAAAAGCGTTTGAACCAGACTCTATGGTTGGCAAAGTACAAAACCTCATGAAGAGCCACCCCATTGAAGCGGGAGCGATAGCGCAGGTCGTCGCTGGCTATAGTGTTGCAGGCGCAAATTTATTAAGCTTTCGCAACATTAAGAACCTACAAAAAATGGGCACACACACCAAGGAAGCGCTCGCCGATCTTGATAAACAAGCCAATAGCAAACTCACCTATGCAGCTTTTGGCGGGCTAACGGGCACATCATGGGCCATTCTTCCCACTACAAACAAGGAAAAAGGTGAAGAGAAAACGAGCGTTTTCCACAACATCACCGACAACCCAGCTAAAATTTCTGCGACATTCAGCACCGCAGGTACTTTATTTGGACTCAAAAGCGCCATGAGCGATGGTAATCGCGCAAAATATGCTGGGCAAGGAATCTATTTGCTCGGTGACGCGACGATGTTTCTGCTCAAATCGAATGAATATGGCAAAAAAGGAGCGTCTCGAGAATCCCTCATGTCTGATGCTGCATCTACATTCATACATAACTCCCCGATGATATTTGGCAAGGAAGAACAGCAAGAGTTCACACACCATCTCGCACGTTATATGGTGCAACAGCTTGATGACATAGAAAAATCAGAGATGCCTGAAATGATTCAGAAAGTGACTGAAGGCATAAACGCTGCACTTGCGGAAATGCCTGATAAAACGGACGCTTTCATCTCTCGTATTGCAACGATAACCCAAGCATTCCCTGCTGAAAAACAGGAGCATGTGATACATAACCTCACCGAGACCATCCATGAATTGCCCGGTATT
>CALJMC010000084.1 GCA_937982385.1 uncultured Rickettsiales bacterium
CAACGGTCGGTGCGTCATTAACAGCAACAACATTAAGCACAATCTCACCAGTCACATTCTGACTGCCGCTAGTGATAAGGACATCCAAAGTAACACCAAATTCATAATTTAAAGCAGGAACAAAAAGCAAATCAGCTAGAAAGTCATTTAAGTTTGTTTCGGTTGCTGTCGCAGTAAGCCTGCCTGTGAGAGCATTATAGTTCCATGGCACTGTTGATGTGGATGCGGGGTCAAGAATGATTGCGCCTGCTGCCGCATCGCTCAAGGTGAGGCTGAAATTAATAGGCGACACCCCAGGAAAATCAACCGCAATGTCGTTAAGTTCCAACGTCGTATCTTCAACGAATGACTGAACAAAACTGGCATTCGAAACCGCTAACTCAGACAGAAAATCACCGTTATTGATGTTATCGACGATGGCGGCGACCCTTGTTGTTTGTATGGCGCTATTATTCATGTTTTGAGCAAGAGGTTCGATATTGTTAGAAAGAGTCGCTCTCGAGGCAAGGGGTGTGCTGGATATGACTTGACCTTGATTTTGGTCACCATAGGTAAGTGAATTTAATTGAGAAACACCACCAGAAATATATTTTGTAGTTTCGACGACCGTAAAACTTGTTGGGTCATTAGGTTCAGCTGTGAGTGCAAAGTGTTGTACAGTACCTTGAGAAGCATCAGCGTCGTTGACGGAGACTTTAATTGATGCACCTTCAATTTTTGGCGCAGAGCTGTTGAGCGGTATTAACAATACGTCGGAGAGTAGCTCTGTAATAAGAATCCGGTTTCCTCTGAGGGTAATGATGCCTGGCTCAGTATCGCTTGTGATGTTAATAGGGTCATATTGCCTGATTGCAAGCGCGCTTGCTTCGTCATGTGTGAGTACAATGCTGACTACAACATCTTTTTCGTTTTCGGATGATAATGTAATGCGGTCACTCAAATCAACGTGTGTGAGGCTGCTAATGAGTGAAGTGATTTCTTGTTGAGAGAATTTGTTTGTTTTCCAGTCATTTAGCAGTTTGGAAATGCCTTGTTCTTGCGATGAGTTGTTGACGCTTCCAGAAGACTCAACGACGTAATAGTCGTGCAAAGAAAGCTTCACCATGTTTGATGGTTCATCTTTCCCTAGCGGACTTTTCCAACCGTCGTGATGTTTCATGAAATAATCGTTTAACTCCCCTGCCCCTACTATTATATAGGGGAAAGGTTAATTAAGTATGAAAACAATAGGCGCGACGGGGACAAAATCTGATGCTGCAGCGAAGTTTTGTGCTGTATCTGCAACGGCTACAGAAGAAAAAAGGCTGCAGAAAAGCTAATAACACTTATACTCGATATCACTAACGATATTAGGGGTCCTTAGTGATGAGGTATTTGAATAAAATATCAAGCGGATAAAACGATATGGAATCAGTTCTCCAAAGTTTAAATGAACCTCAAAAGGAACGATTTTAATGTAGCTAATTGACTGGACTTGTTGCGGAGGAGAAGCGTGTATGGCCTTGCATTTTATACATGGAGAGTCATATGTAAATATACGATCTATCATTACTTACATTAGAAGAATTACGTGAGCAATGGACATGCGCTTGTGGGGGGGGCGCCTCCTCCGCGTCTTGGGCGAACGATGTTGGGAAAAAGCCTTTTATTTAAAGTACACCCAATAAACACTCAGATACAAGACAGGCTCAATCAACTCGTCAAAGAATATAAGCGTAACCCTAAATGCTTTAATAATGGCCGCACCCTTTCAAAACCCAGAAATCATATAAAGGTTCTATTGTGACGACGTCCAGCACTGCCGAGGACCCGCTAGACCTTCCTTTGACTCAACTAAATAATTTGGTGAGAGGGGCAATATGGCGCGAATATTCTCTTTATGTTTGTAAGGAAGTAAAAATGGTGGCGAGGGTAGGATTCGAACCTACGTAGACAATGTCGGAGGATTTACAGTCCCCTGCTTTTGACCGCTCAGCCACCTCGCCACTGAGAACACGCATTAAACACACAAAGTGCAGAATACGGTTGCTGAAAGCATGTGTTACGGTATAAGGATTCACTTGTCAATCATGAACTCTACAAAGGCACGAATATGACTAAGAAGAGAGACAGAAAACTGGGTAAACGTTACGGCAAAGAGCCACATGGCGGCGCGACGTTATGGATTTATGGTTTGCACGCTGCTGCTGCGGCCATCGACAACCCTGAGCGCGAAGTGCTTCGCATTCTCGCAACTGAAAATATGTTGGCGCGGTTTGAATTGCCTGATGATATTGATCGCCCACGTCCAGAATTGTCTGAGGCCAAGGCGATTGAACAGTTTTTACCTAATGAGGCGGTGCATCAAGGGTTGGCGGTGCAAGTGCGTCCGTTGGATACGTATCATTTGGAAGATATTCTCGACATGGACAAACCAATTGTGGTGCTTGATCAGGTGACTGACCCGCACAATGTCGGCGCGATATTACGTTCTGCGGCAGCATTTGATGCGGCGGGGGTGGTGATTACGCAAAACCACGCACCCAAAGAAACTGCCGTGATGGCGAAAGCTGCCTGTGGCGCGATTGATTTGATTCCGCTGGTAGTGGTGACAAACCTTGCCAACACATTGCGCGAACTCAAAGCGGAAGGCTATTGGATTTGGGGCATGGATGGACAGGCAGATGAAACACTTCGTTCTGCCAAGCCTGATGCGAAGACAGTGCTAGTGATGGGCGCAGAGGGCAAGGGCTTGCGTCGCCTAACCGTCGAGATGTGTGATTTGTTAGTGAAGCTCCCAATCCATGCGAAAATGGAAAGCCTCAACGTTTCCGCCGCCGCCGCCATAGCACTCTATGAAATGCAAGAAGCACGCTCTTAAGCTGCGGCTTGCTGCTTGAATTGGAGTTTCGCGAGGCGGGCATAGAGTGGGTTGCTTGCTTGCAATTCATCATGAGTACCGATGGCTTGGATTTTTCCATCATCTAATACAATGATTCTGTCAGCATGCTGCACGGTTGCCAGACGATGGGCAATCATCAGTGTCGTGCGGCCTTCCATGAGGGTCTCTAACGCTTTTTGGACATTGCGTTCATTCTCGGAATCGAGCGCAGAGGTGGCCTCATCGAGTAACAATATATCAGGATTGCGAATCAGTGCGCGGGCGATAGCGATGCGTTGCTTCTGACCGCCTGAAAGTCTCACACCTTTTTCACCGACATAGGTCTCCAGCCCATCTGGGAGCGCTTCTAGGAACTCAAGCGCTTCAGCTTGCTCTGCGGCTTTGAGTACATCTTCGCGGGTGGCATCTGGGCGACCCATCAAGATGTTCTCATAGGCAGTGGTGGAGAAAATAGACGCATCTTGCGGTACAAGGCCAATGTGGCGGCGCAGTGCGATAGGGTCGAGCGTTTTGATATCAACGCCATCGATGGTGATGCTGCCAAATTGCGGGTCATAGGCGCGTCCGAGAAGGTGGAACCATGTGCTTTTCCCTGCACCAGAAGGGCCAACGAGCGCGACTTTCTCGCCAGATTTTATGGTGATGTTGATGTCATCACTCGCTTTGGTGTCTGGACGCGAGGGGTAGCAGAAGGTGACATCGTTAAACGCAATTTCACCCGTGCAGGGCGAGGGGAGAGTGGCAGGGTTCTCGGGGGCAGCAATGGTGGGCTGCTCATGTTTGAGTTCCATGAGGCGCTCGGTGGCGCCTGCGGCACGTTGTAAATCGCCAATGACTTCGCTAATCGCGCCCGTAGAGCCCGCCACCAACATGGCATAAAATAAGAATGAGGAGAGTTCGCCTGCAGTAATTGTGCCGTCAATCACATCATGTCCACCAATAAACAGCACCATCGCCACCGCACCTAGCACGAGCGAAATAACAATCGCAGTGAGAAGCGAGCGCAGCTTGATACGTTTGTAAGATGTTTTAAGCACTTGGCTGACATGCTCACCAAAACGGGTATTTTCATGATTTTCGAGCGAGAGTGACTGAATGGTGCGGATGGAAGAGATGGTTTCCTCCGCATGCACGCTAATGTCCGCGACTTTCTCTTGTGTTTCGCGCGAGAGTTTGCGGACTTTCTTGCCGAGCACAATGATGGGGATGACCACGAGCGGCACCATCACAAACACATATTCACTTAGGCGAAGACTCGTAATCAGCAACATCGTACAGCCGCCAATGAGTAAAAGTGCGTTGCGAAGCGCGATAGAAACAGACGAGCCAACAACAGTTTGCAAAAGGGTCGTATCGGTGGTGAGACGAGATAATAGTTCGCCCGTGCGGTTGGTCTCAAAAAAGGCAACATCTTGACGAATCAGCTGGCTATACACATCGCGGCGAATGTCTGCTACCACGCGCTCACCAATCCATGTGACCAAGAAATAACGTGCGAACGTTGCCACGGCTAAAAACAGCGTGATGCCAATGAGCACAGCAAAACTTTGATTGAGTAGGGCGCTATCACCTTTACCAATGCCTTCATCGACAAGGTAACGCACGCCTTGTCCAATGCCCAATACCGCGCCAGAGGTGAAGATGAGCGCCAAACACGCAAACACAATACTGATTTTATAGGGTGCGAGATAGCCAAAAACAGAACGCAAACTCGAGAGCTTGCCTTTCGCTTTTTCTTCTGACCCTGCTGGGAGTTTCACTTCACCTGATATTCTCATATGCACTCTATATCGCATGGGGTGCGCACAAGCAATATGGTTGTCATGAAATTGTCATATTGGTGTGCTATGATGATGGCACAATAATAAGAGAGAAAATATTATGGTCGATAATATTGGGAATGATTCCACATTAGATTTGGATGATAAAACCTATGGTGCATTCTTGAAATTCTCAACAAAGCTTCAGGCCGTTGAAGCACAGCGCACCTTGCTTATGGGCTGCTTGGAAGATTTAATTGAGGAGCATATAAAAGGAAATACTCCACTCCAAAAAGTTGACCTTCCAGATGACTATACTGATTATTACTATGCATCACTTTCACTTTTGACAGATGCTATTACGGATGCAAAAGAGTTCATAGAGATGGCTGATGCTGACAGAAAGCTTATGGATCAGTTGTTTAATGATATGGGAATTGAGCCTGATAAAGCTCCGCCACCTGTTAAGCTTGACTCTATAGCACTCTATGATGAAACCTTAACAGAATCATATAGCGTGTTTATGAATCAGGTGCAGACGATGTTTGAGCT
>CALJMC010000085.1 GCA_937982385.1 uncultured Rickettsiales bacterium
TGCTGAAGTTACTAAAACCAGCATTATTGACGATGTAATAGTGCCAAATGAGTTGTTGCCCGAGGGTGATGGGTGGCAACATCAAGGGATAGAAGATGGTGGTGGCATAATTCTATCCGTGCGCCCTCATGATTCGGGAAGAGGATATGAGGCAGAAGTGGTGATGCTTATGTCTGCTGCTAATAAAAAAACCTATGTAGAACTTACAGAGAATGATGTGACTGCGGCATTGTCAGGCTTAACGAGCGAAGCTGGTGCATTTTGGACGCCGACCAATATGACAGACGAAAAAATAAGACATCTCAAAGTTGGCGAACATAGTGAGCCTTCGCGTGGAGAAGATGCTCAGGGATACCATATCAGTGCAAATAACATTCTATTTTATCCACTGTCAGGCGTAGAAGGTTCTCTCACGCAAGACAAGGTTTTTGACGCGTTGACAAAATCTTTTAGCCCTGTCATTGCAAGTGGCGGCGCTGATTACCTTCGTGCGGCAGCGAAAGAAGAACGTGAAGCATTGGGTGGTGCTGTTTCTCTTTCAAATGTTAGTGAAGCAGAAGTCTCTAGTATTATTGCGCGCTAATCAAACTGCACAAAGTCTTTCATGATTTTTTTGCGGCCGGCGGAGAATTGGATGTCTAGGGTTTTGCCGTCGGTGGCGATGACTTTGCCTTCACCAAATTTTACATGATTTACTTTTTTGCCGACTAATGCGCTTTTGGTGCTGCTGGAGCTTGGTATTTCGTGTGATCTTTTGCTGCGGGCGAAGAAGCCTGCTTTGGCTTTATGTTGCGCGCTCGCTGCACCGGCAGTGTGCTGTGAAGGATAGCTCACACGTTGTGCTTCGGAAAATACTTTTTCAATCTCACTTTGCATAAGTTGCGGACCAGATGCGCGGCGTGTTTGTGGGCCACCTTCAAGTTCCTCAATATCTGCTTCTGGCAATTCTGCCAAAAATCGGGATGGAATGCTCGATTGCCATTGATTGTAGATACGGCGATTGGCGGCATGGCTGATGGTGAGCAGGCGTTTGGCGCGGGTAATACCGACATAAGCGAGGCGGCGTTCTTCTTCTAAACCTTTATTGCCGCTTTCATCGAGTGCGCGTTGGTGGGGGAAAAGCCCTTCCTCCCAACCCGTTAAGAATACGCTGTCGAACTCTAGCCCTTTGGCAGCATGCAGTGTCATTATGCTGAGCATTTCGCCCGTTGCATTTGCATCTTTATCCATGACGAGTGCAATATGCTCGATGAAATCATTTACTGTTTCAAACTCTGAGAGCGCGCGGATAAGTTCCTGTATGTTTTCGAGACGTCCTGTAGCCTCAGGGGATTTGTCCTGTTTCCACATGGCGAGGTAGCCCGATTCTTCAAGTACTTTCTCGAGCAATATGTTGGGCGGGGTCGTTTCAGCTTTTTCTGCCCAAAGTTTGCGCTGTTGCATTAATTGCCCTAATGCGCCTTTGGCTTTGCCCTTGAGAGATCCTGCCTTGAGTGCGGCATCTGTTGCTTCAACGAGTGAAATATTTAGGCTACGTGCGGTTCCGTGGAGCTGTTCGAGCGTGGTTTTTCCGATGCCGCGGCGGGGTGTGTTGACGATGCGTTCAAAGGCGAGGTCATCACGTGGCTGATTAATCATGCGCAGATAGGCAATGGCATCGCGAATTTCTAACCGTTCATAGAAGCGTAATCCACCAATGACCTTATAGGCTACGCCGAGGGTGAGGAGGCGCTCTTCGAATGAGCGGGTTTGAAAACCTGCGCGCACCAAAATTGCCATATCACTAAGAGAAATCTTGTCGCGTTGGAGTGTTTCTATTTCTTCGCCAACATAGCGTGCTTCTTCGGAATCATCCCATATGGATTTTACGCGGATTTTCTCGCCGCCTTTCAGGTCTGTCCAGAGTGTTTTGCCTAGTCGCCCTTTGTTGCAATCGATGAGGGCGGAGGCGGCAGACAAGATATGATGTGTTGAGCGGTAATTTTGCTCCAGGCGGACGATGGTCGCACCGGGGTACTCCTGTTCAAATTTGAGAATATTCCCTACTTCAGCCCCACGCCAGCCATAAATAGACTGGTCATCATCCCCCACGCAACAGATATTACCATGTCCCATGGCGAGCAACTTCAGCCAGATATATTGCGCGATATTGGTATCCTGATACTCATCAACAAGTATATAGCGAAATTTTTGTTGGTATTGCAGAAGGATATGCGGTTTTCCTTGCTCATCAGTTGAGCGAAATAGTGCAAGATTATGAAGCAATAAATCACCAAAGTCGCAGGCATTGATAGCAACCAGGCGGCGTTGATAGTCAGCATAGACCTGTTGCGCGAGTGCGGAATTGGGTGATTGATGATGTTGTTCGGTGATTTGTGCCGGCAGCAGCGCGCGGTCTTTCCACGCTTGAATCGTGGCATAGACACCTTTTGCGGGATACATCTTGTCATCAATGTTTTTCTCTTTCATCAATGTTTTGACGAGGCGCAATTGATCATCTGCGTCGAGAATCGTGAAGCTAGAGGTTAAGCCGAGCATTTCAGCATGACGGCGCAAAATGCGTGCGGCGATCGCATGAAATGTTCCCAACCACATACCATTGGTGTTATTGTTCATGCCCGCTGCCGGATTTTCAGATGCTTCGGGGGCAGGAGGGGAGATGAGGTTGTCAACACGCTCGACCATTTCTTTGGCGGCTTTGTTGGTAAAAGTTACGGCCAAAATCTGTGAGGGATAGGCGGTGCCAGAATCGAGAATATGCGCGATACGTGTGGTGAGGACACGGGTTTTTCCTGTACCTGCGCCTGCCAAAATCAGCACAGCACCTTCAACTGCCTCCACCCCAGTACGCTGCTCGGGATTGAGTTTTGAGACATAATCATTGTCTCGGGCCGTCGGGAGGGATATATCTGCTATCATCATGCAAGGATATAAACGGAATGAGGGCATATGCACAAGAAAGAACTTCTCCAAAAAGACGGAATAACGATTCGCTACGCTGATATTGCCGATATAGGTGAAATTGCAGGCTTAGCGACGGAGCTTGCGGCGCAAGAAGGGCAGATGCCTCACACGACGCAGGCGACGTTATCTCGCGATGTGTTTTGCAAAATGCCACACTGTCAGATGCTGGTGGCGCATAAGGGTATCCAAACCGTTGGGTTTATCATGTTTTATGGCGGCTACGATTTGGCGTCAGCCAGTGCTGGTTATCATTTGGGAGATGTGATCGTCGATGCGCTGCACCGTGAAAAAGGTGTCGGTGCATTGCTGATGAAAGCCCTCGCGCAACTTACCCTCGAAGATGGCCGTGACTGGGTGTCTTGGACCGTCAGTAAAGGCAATGCACCCGCTAAAAAATTCTATCTCGACACGATAAAAGCAGTTCAGGTGGAGGTGGATTTTATGGCGATGGGCAGAACCTCGCTGCAGGCATTGGGTGAGAGGTAATTTGCTTGCGGGTATAAGGGATGGGATGATTGCCCTCGGGTGAACGCCAGATATCATGGGTAAACCCCACTATGGGAGGGGTCTGGAAGTCAGAGAATGATATAGGCAATAAAACCTCACTTCGCGTCTTGACAGCAGCGTGATAGCATGTGCATCTTGTTCGTGATGGCGATGATAAATGGAGGAATGTGCAATTTTAGCTAAATTGTGTTATAATTGTGTATGGTGAAGTGGATGATAAGAAAAATAAGAAGAAATCGCACTCCTCACGTTGATAATGGCGCAGTTTATGCACATACTGATACTAGAGAAGGAAAATTGTTTATGCGTTTATTGCTTTTAGTTATGTCGGTGATGTTGACGTCAGTTGCTTGTGCTTCTGCGAAAACAAGCACAGTTCCGTATAGCAAAAGCCCCACCAAACATGCCGTTTTAGTGATGGATGCTGATACCAAAAAGGTGCTGTATCATGAAAATGGCTATGACAGACGTTTCCCAGCTTCACTCACAAAAATGATGACCCTCTACATGGCGTTTGATGCGATGCGTCAAGGTAAGCTCAAAACAGGTACGACTATGAAGGCGTCACGCCTTGCTGCGAAACAACAACAGACAAATATTAGTATGAAGCATGGTTACAAGATCTCGGTTGATTTAGCGATTAAAGCACTGGTCGTGCGCTCTGCTAACGATGTTGCCGTTGTCTTTGCTGAGAAATTGGGCGGCAATACATCACGTTTTGCAACGATGATGACGCAAAAAGCGCAAAGCCTAGGGATGCGTCATACGGTCTTTAAAAACCCACATGGCTTGCCGAATAGCGGTCAATATTCAACAGCTTATGACATGGCGATTTTGGGCGTGGCGCTACGTCGTGATTTTCCACAATATTATCATTACTTTAATACGACACAATTCACCTATCGTAAAAAAACTTACAAAACACATAACCGTGTCTTGAAAGATTTTGCACATGTGGATGGTATTAAAACGGGTTATATTCGTGCTTCAGGTTTTAACGTGGTGTCCTCTGCGAAGAAAGATGGTTTTAATATTGTGGCGGCAGTGATGGGCGGTGCATCGTCTAAAGCACGCGATGGTTATATGAAAGAAACGTTGAACCGTACCTTTGCATCGCTAAAAAAACAAAACCGTGGAACACGCCAGATGGCGCGTGCGCCAAAGCCATATCAGAACCCACGCAGAAAAGCGCAACAGCAACGCACCGTGGCTAAGATTAATGTTGAGGTAAATGCGATTCCTACCGCGACTCCCGTTTCTGCGAAGAAAAAAGTGACCGTACCGAAGCCAAAACCTGCTTTAGCGCCTAAACAGCGTCGTTTTGAACCGCAAGTTCAAGCACCTGTTGTAAAAGAGAACCTTGATATTGCAGCACTTATTAATGAGCCTAAGCCTGTGTTGAGACCAAAGGCAATTGCAGCTACAAAGGAAGTAGCGAAAGTGACGCGCATTCCTAAGTTAGTGCCGAAGAAGGTGGCGCAAGCACCTACGCTTGTTGAGTTTGCTCCTAAAAAAGCTGTGGCACCCAATCTAAAACCGAGTCAAATAGCGCGCGTCGCACCATCAGCCAAAGTGAGCATTCGCAATGTAGTTAAGAAATCGGCTAGAGCACAAGCTGTAGCACCTAAGGGGACGCTTGATTTTCAAATGGCGAATCTGAGTTCAGCGCCGAAAGCAAGTGTGAAGCTATCTGCTAATGAAAAGTCGCTTGGTACGATTACACGTCGCGTGGCGACAAAAGCTCCTGCATATAGCCCAACGAAAGAGTGGGGCATCCAAGTGGGTGCGTTTAAAGATAAAAAGACCGCTAAGCTTGCCTTGTCGCGTGCATTCAGTTTAGTGCGTGATGAAGCTAAAGGTGCGAAGGTAGATATTGCAACGCAGGGTCATCAACAAGCTTCATCCATTCATCGTGCACGCCTCGGTAACCTCTCTCGCAAGCAAGCACATCACATCTGCCAGAAGCTCCAGTCTCTCGCTCAGGCATGTTTCCCGTTAAGAGTTAATTAAAATTCAGGTGTATATTTTTTGTGGAGTGGGTGCTGATGCGTCAAAAGTCTGGATTTAGTTTATTAGAATTATCTATTGTTCTCGTGATTATTGGTTTAATCGCAGGTGGGATTGTGGCAGGCTCATCCATGATTCGTGCTGCTGAGTTGCGCGCACTTACCAATGAATTTACGCAATATCAAATTGCAGTGCATACATTTCGCGATAAATATTTGGGAATGCCAGGTGACTTAAAAAATGCTGAGGCATTCTGGGGGACAGCGCACGCTACTGATGCGACCTGCATCACCACAGCATCAACGAGTAAGGAAACATGCAATGGAGATGGTGATGGAGTTATTGAGTATGCAGGGGTAGTACGAAGCAGTGAAATATTTCGTTTTTGGCAACATTTAGCGAATGCTGGTCTTATAAATGGCACTTATAATGGTGTTACGGGGAGTGTCGGTATAGTTGATCATGATGCCGGCGTTAATGCGCCTGCATCAAAACTTAGTGGAGCAATTTGGGGTTCTCGTTGGGCGAATAATTCAGCTGGCACGACAGCTGGGCAATGGGCTAAAGATTATACTCGTTGGATGTCAGTTGGTGGGGATGATGGTGTCTGGGCGGATACACCCTTTTTATCAACCGAGGAAGTATGGAATCTTGATAAGAAGTTGGATGATGGAAAGCCTGGCACAGGAAGAATCGATGCTTACCCAGTTACAGGTTGTTCAGACCAAACATCTAATATTTCGTTTGATGTTGCAGAATATGATTTAGCTAATAAAACTCAGAAATGTACTGTTGTTTTCAATTACTAAAAATAGTATTCTAAACCTTACTAACTTGTAATTATTAAGCCAAGTTGCGCTCATCCATTGTGGTGTAAGTTCGTACTTCAAATTAGGAGTGACATATGCATTATGTGGTGGTTGGAGCGAGTGGTGCGTTGGGCGCGGAGTTTGTCGAGCAGTTAGCTGCGCGTGATGATATTTCTCATGTTACGGCGCTTTCGCGTAGTGACAGATCGTTTGCATCGCATAAAG
The DNA here is from genome assembly GCA_937982385.1 of uncultured Rickettsiales bacterium. GTDB lineage: Bacteria > Pseudomonadota > Alphaproteobacteria > Rickettsiales > UBA998 > CALJMC01. The sequence goes on from CALJMC010000085.1 coordinate 6,513, forward strand.
TGACATCAGGACATATAGACTTTATGGATGAAGCATCTATTGAAAAAGCAGCGTCGTATAGTGATCATGTAGATGGTGTCATTGTCGCGACGGGCATGCTGCATGACGGCGCGCTGATGCCTGAGAAGGCGCTGAAAGAGCTGTCAGCAGAGAATATGCAAGCAGTCTATATGGTGAATACTGTAGGGCCTATGTTGATCGCAAAACATTTCTTGCCAAAGTTCTCGCGTGATTCACGAGGCGTGTTTGCTGTTATCTCTGCCCGTGTCGGAAGTGTCAGTGATAATCGGTTGGGTGGGTGGCATAGCTATCGTGCATCCAAAGCAGCGCTGAATATGTTGCTCAAAAATGCTAGCATCGAGATGAAGCGCACCCATCCTGAATCTATTATCGTAGGGCTACATCCTGGCACTGTGGATAGTGATTTGTCCAAACCGTTTCAGCGCCATGTGCCAGAGGGAAAACTCTTTACGTCTGAGCATTCAGTGAGCCACATGTTGAGTGTGTTGTATGGTCTGTATGCTAAAGACTCCGGGAAGCTCTTCGCCTATGATGGCACGCGTATTGAGTGGTAGTCCATGAAAATATTACGCTTGATAATGGGGGACCAACTCAGTCATGATATTTCGTCGTTGGAAGGCATCACGCAAAAGAACGATGTCGTGCTGATGTGTGAAGTTTCCGTAGAGGCGACCTACGTTAAACATCATAAAAAGAAAATAGCTTTTTTGTTTTCTGCGATGCGTCATTTTGCTGAAGAGTTGCGTGAGGGCGGCATTACTGTTGCCTATACTGCGATTGATGACACGCATAATTCAGGCTCATTTTGTGGTGAGGTGGCGCGTGCGATCGAGGCGCATAAACCTGATAAGTTAGTCGTGACGATGCCAGGTGAATATCGCGTGTTGGAAAATGTAAAATCATGGTGCATAACGCACAAAATTCCGATTGAAATTAGAGATGACTCGCGTTTTTTATGCTCCCCCGATGAATTTGCTGATTGGGCAGGAGGCCGCAAAGAATTGCGCATGGAATATTTCTATCGTGAAATGCGAAAACGCTATGGTATATTGATGCAAGGTGAAAAGCCTGAAGGCGGAAAATGGAATTATGATGCATCGAACCGTAAACCGCCGCAGCGTGATATGTTTATTCCCAAGCCCTTCACCCAAGAGCCAGATACCATCACGCAGACGGTGCTGGATCTTGTGAATATACACTTTTCTGACCATTTTGGAGATGTTGAACCGTTTGTCATGGCAGTCACGCGCGATGGAGCGTTGCAGGCATTGGATCTGTTTATTGGGGAGCGGTTGCCGCATTTTGGTGACCATCAAGATGCAATGGTAGAGGGTGAGCCGTGGATGTATCATGCGCATATTGGTTTCTATCTTAATTGTGGATTGCTCAACCCCTATGAGTGTGTCGTGGCGGCTGAGCGTGCCTATCACGATGGCGCCGCACCACTGAATGCGGTGGAAGGGTTTATTCGCCAAATTTTGGGGTGGCGTGAATATGTTCGCGGCATTTATTGGCTGAAAATGCCAGACTATGCCGAGATGAATTTCTTGGATGCCACGCGTACGCTACCACCCGTTTACTGGGGAGCAGATACCAAAATGAATTGCATGAGCCAATGTGTGGATGAAACCAAGCGGCATGCTTATGCGCATCATATTCAGCGTTTGATGGTGTTGGGAAATTTTGCACTGCTTACAGGGCTTTCGGTGGAAGAGGTAAATGAGTGGTACTTGATCGTGTATGCTGATGCATTTGAGTGGGTTGAAATGCCTAATGTGTCTGGCATGGTGCTCTATGCGGATGGCGGTGTACTCGCGAGCAAGCCCTATGCTGCTGGCGGTGGGTATATTAATAAAATGTCTGATTATTGCACGAATTGCGTCTATG
>CALJMC010000086.1 GCA_937982385.1 uncultured Rickettsiales bacterium
GCAAAAGCTTGCGCGCTATTTTAGAGTTTTTCCCCCGCGATGAGCTTTTCCAAATTACAGAGAAAGACCTCTACACCATCAGCCTTGGTGTGATGTCGTTAGAATCGCGCCCTGATGTTGGCTTGTTCGTCCGCAAAGACAAATATGAACGTTTTGCAAGCTGCATGGTGTATATTCCACGGGATAGATTCAGCACTTATATTCGTAAACAAATCGAAACGACCCTTGAAAATGCTCTCGACGGTACCGTCTCAGGCTTCTATACACAGCTCACCGACTCCCCGCTTGCCCGCCTACATTTGATTATTAAAACCAAACCCGGGGAATTTCCGCAAATTGACATTAAAAAAGTAACCGCGCAAATTGAAGAACTTACCAGCCATTGGCCTGATGGGCTGCAAGAAGAACTCATCGAATCACTTGGTGAAAAACAAGGTGAAAAATTATTCTCTGCATTTCATGACTCCTTCCCTAAAGGTTATATGAATTATTATCCTGCATGGTTGGCCGTCACCGATGTACAGAAGGTTGTTGAATGTGCTGAGGGCAATGACCCTGCAGTGAGTATGCAACGCTCACGTCACACCAAATCTGAATATTTCAACTTGAAAGTCTACACGCAGCAATTGCGCACACCTCTGTCTACCATGCTACCAATTCTTGAGAATATGGGTTGCCAGGTGATTGACGTGCACCCACATGTCATTACGCCTGAGTGGGATAAATCTAGTGATGTGGTGATGCGCGATTTCCGTTTGAGCATTCCGCATTACGAGAAGCTCGATCTTGAAACAGTGAAGCCACTCTTTGAAGAAGGCTTGAGCAAAGTCTGGCTTGGAGACGTTGAAAATGATGGGTATAACGCGCTAATTCTGCGTGCAGGACTGTCCTATCGTCAGGTCGAAATTATCCGTGCCTATGGCAAGTACCTCAGACAAACCGGACTGGCCTATAGCGAGGGTTATGTTGCCTCTGCCCTATGCAGCCACCCGGTAACTAGTCGCAAATTAGTGGAGCTATTCGAAGCGCGATTTGATACTAAATCACTCGCGAAAGCGAAACGCGATGCTACCATTACTAAAATCCGTGATAACATTGATAAAGACCTGGCAGACATCACGAACCTCGCTGAAGATACGATTCTACGCAGTTTTGCGGACACGATTTTGGCGACTTGGCGCACCAACTTCTATCAAAAAGCTGATGATGGCGCCCACAAGCCTTATATCTCGTTCAAATTTGATTCTGCAGCGGTGCCTAACCTGCCATTGCCGCGCCCACATGCGGAAATATTCGTCTATTCAACGCGTATCGAAGGCATCCATTTACGCGGCGGCAAAGTCGCTCGTGGTGGCTTGCGCTGGTCTGACCGTCCTGAAGATTTTCGCACTGAAGTACTCGGCCTCATGAAGGCGCAAATGGTGAAAAACACCGTGATTGTACCTGTCGGTTCCAAAGGTGGTTTTGTCGTCAAAAACCCACCCTCTGAGGGTGGGCGCGAAGCTTTCATGGAAGAAGGCATCGTTTGTTATAAAATGTTCCTCAGCGGCTTGCTCGACGTCACCGACAATATTGAAGGTGGCAAAATTATCCCGCCAAAACAAGTGGTGCGTCATGATGGGGATGACCCGTATCTGGTAGTTGCCGCCGATAAAGGCACCGCGACCTTCTCTGACTATGCAAATAGCGTGTCTGAGGATTATGGATTCTGGCTTGGCGATGCGTTCGCCTCGGGTGGCTCCGTTGGTTATGACCACAAGAAAATGGGGATTACTGCCAAAGGTGCATGGGTATCTGTGATGCGTCATTTCCGTGAAATGGGAATTGATACGCAATCAGAAGAATTCACCGTGGTCGGCATTGGTGACATGATGGGCGATGTGTTCGGCAACGGCATGTTGCTGTCAAAACATATCAAACTTGTGGCCGCTTTCAACCATATGCACATTTTCTTCGACCCTTCACCTGATGCTGCAAAAAGCTATAAAGAGCGCGATCGCCTCTTCAAATTGCCGCGCTCAAGCTGGACAGATTACAATGCCAAACTCATCTCTAAAGGTGGCGGCATTTTCGAACGTAGTGCTAAAACCATTCCGCTCAGCAAGGAAATGCAGAAGCTGCTTGGTGTGGCGGATAAGACCATGGCACCTGACGCACTTATCACCGCTATCTTAAAAGCAGAAGTGGATTTGCTGTGGAATGGTGGCATCGGAACCTATGTTAAGGGACGCACTGAAGGTCATGACGAGGTTGGTGATCGCGCCAACAACACAGTACGTATCAACGGCGAGGAATTGCGCTGCAAAGTGATGGGGGAAGGCGGAAATCTGGGCTTTACCCAAAATGGTCGCATCGAATTTTCACGTCATGGCGGACGTATCAACACAGATGCTATCGACAACTCAGCAGGTGTGGATTGTTCGGATCACGAGGTTAATATCAAAATTGCGCTCGCGGATGCCGTGAATAGTAAAAAGCTATCCAAGAAGAATCGTGATATTTTGCTCGCGAAGATGACAGATAATGTTGGAAAACTTGTGCTGCGTGACAATCAGTTACAAACGCAAATTATTACCGTTACAGAGATGCAAGCACCTGAATTGCTCGAAACACACGCGCAAATGATACAAACATTAGAGCAAGCAGATTTGCTCAATCGTGAGGTGGAATATCTACCGACCGATAAAGAAATCACGAGCTTGCGCGCCGAGAAGAAAGGGCTCACACGCCCCGAACTTTCTGTCTTGCTCTCTTATGCGAAGCTCACGCTTTATGATCCAATTTTGGAATCAGATGTGCCGGACTCTCCCTATTTTGAGGATGTATTGATTCGCTATTTCCCCACCGCGATGCAAGACGACTATGCAAAATATATCAAGGAGCATCGTCTACGCCGTGAAATTATTGCGACCATCATCACCAATAATATCATCAATCGTGCCGGTGTGACGTTCTGCCATACATTGATGCAAGAGACAGGTCGTCCCGCTTGCGATATATCCCGAGCTTACATCCTCACGCGCGATACATTCGGGTTGCATGACATCTGGAAACAAATTGAGAACCTAGATGGTAAAATGGATGTTGAAGTGCAGGTGGCCATGTTCGTTGAGGTGAATCGTTTCTTAGAACGTGCATCGCTTTGGTTCTTGCGCAACTGCCCGCAACCGCTCGATATCAGCCAAGTGATGGAGGACATACGCCCGGGCGTTGCCACCTATATGGGCTGCTTCAAAAAGGTTGCATCTGATTCTGTGGTACAAGCCTATCATAATAAATCTGCACATTTTGTGGAGCTTGGCGCACCCAAAAAACTCGCTGATGCCATTGCGTCACTAGAGTCCATGGCGTCAGCTTGCGACATCATTAGTACGAGCAATAAGACCGGCCTGAACATTGATACGGTTGGGCGCGCTTACTATGAAATTGGCACGCATTTACAGCTTGGTTGGATGCGCCAAAGCATTCATAAGCTCGCCACAGAATCACATTGGGACAGATTAGCTGCCAAGACTTTGGTCGGTGATGTCTATGACGAACAACGTCGTATTACCTCTGTAGTGCTTAGTTGCATGGGCAAAAATGGGAAATGGGATAACTGCTTTGAACAGTGGCAAACCAATGAAGCTCAAGATATCAAGAAACTTCAAAGTTTAATACAAGATCTCAAAACATCAGAAGCGTCTAGCCTATCTATGTTCTTCCTTGCTTTGAACCAAATTCAATCACTAAATGCGAGCTTATAATTGCCCCTGCTTCGCAGGTCACAAGCTCAAAATTGGCGCAAACATACTGCTTGCGCCTCAGCCTAGACTAAAATATTAGTAACAAGAAATACTAGTGGCGGAAGTGACGCATACCGGTCAACACCATGGCCATATCATATTTATCAGCAGCAGCAATGACTTCCTCATCGCGGATGGAGCCGCCTGGTTGAATCAGTGCGGTAATGCCTGCTTCATGGGCGGCATGCACATTATCATCAAAGGGGAAAAATGCATCTGACGCAAGCACTGCGCCTTTTGTTCCCATACCTGCAGCATCAGCTTTCCAACTGGAAATACGTACACTATCAACGCGACTCATCTGCCCTGCACCCAAGCCAACGCTCATGCCATCTTTAGCAAGCACAATCGCGTTCGACTTAAGATGTTTGCAGACTTGGAATGCAAAGGTAAGGTCAGCGATTTCTTGCGCAGTTGGTTCGCGTTTCGTGACGGTCGTCATGCCCTCATCACCAAAGAGTTTGAGGTCAGCATCTTGTACCAATAGCCCACCTGATACGACTTTAAGCTGTGGAATATTATGCCCATATTTCGGCTCGCCTGTCAGCAATACGCGGAGATTCTTCTTCTTTGCGAAAATTGCGAGCGCGGCTTCATCTGCATCAGGCGCAATAATCACTTCGGCAAACTGGCTGGAAATCGCTTCTGCTGCGGGCGCATCAATCGTTGCATTCAGTGCAATAATCCCACCAAAGGCGCTTTGGGAATCACATGAGAACGCACGTTTATACGCTTCTTCAAGTGTTTTTCCTGTGGCAACACCACATGGGTTCGCATGTTTGATAATCGCAACTGTTGGAGTGGCAGCATCAAATTCCTGTACCAAGCTCCACGCAGCATCCGTATCACTAATATTATTATAGCTAAGTTCTTTGCCCTGTAGCTGACGCGCTCCCGCAAGCGTGCCCGTAATGTCGCCCATCTGATAGAAAGCTGCGCGTTGATGCGGGTTCTCACCATAACGAAGTGGCTGCTTGATCGTCGCTGCCACGCTGAATGTTGAGGGAAGATCATCACTCACTTGTGTTGCAAACCATGTGCTGATTGCGCTGTCATAAGCCGCGGTACGGGCATAGGCTTGATAGGCCAAACGTTTACGGAGTTCCAATGTGGTTGCACCATCATTGGCTTCCATCTCGGTGTGTACCGATTCGTAATCATCTGCGGATAGCAACACCGCTACATCATTATGATTCTTGGCTGCAGAGCGAATCATCGCGGGCCCACCAATATCAATATTTTCAATGGACTCATCAAAGTCTGCACCGCGCGCAACAGTTTCTTCAAATGGATAAAGATTGATAACCACCATATCGATATCATCAATATCATGCTCCGCCATCGCTACCTGATGCGACTCCATGTCACGACGCCCGAGTATGCCGCCATGTACTTTTGGGTGCAAAGTTTTCACACGACCATCGAGCATTTCAGGGAAACCTGTATGGTCGGACACGTCCGTCACATCCAAGCCGTTTTCACGTAAAAGCGAGGCTGTACCGCCTGTGGAGAGGATTTTTATATTCTGACTCGCTAAGAACTGAGAAAACTCAACAATTCCTGTTTTATCTGACACTGAAATAAGTGCCGTCTTCACCTTGCGCAACATAATCTTCCCTTCGTGATTTATGAAGGACTTATAATCGCATGATGTTAGTTTGCAAGCTTTTTGCGCTTTGGAGACTGCATAATATAATAGCTATAGAGACCCACCGCGACAATCACAGCAACCGGCACAAGCAAGGGGGCGAATTTACCCACAAAAAGCGTTGCAACAGCAAGCGCGATAAATATGCCATTAGCGATAAAGGCAGGCACAACCACTGCGGGGTCACTTTTCCCGCCATAAATAATGGGACGTAAATAGCCATATTTGTGATGTTCGCCAAACGGGTTTTTACCCACACTCACACGTATAAGAAACGTTATGAGTGGATCAATGATATAATACATAGGCAAGATAATTGCGGCATAAGGGTAGCCCTTCGACGCGATATAGACCAAGAGATAGCCCAACAAAAGCCCAAGCGGAGCACTTGCCACATTGCCCAAATGCGCTTTGGAAGGGTAACGATTAAAAACGCCAAAACCAACAATCGCCGCCATAATAATGGCCGCATCAATAACGGCGCCACCGAGGAAACTCTGCCCCGCAACGCCCACTACAATAACACCCACACCCATCACGAAGGTTTGCATAACGGACATTTCATCCACCCCATCCATCACGCGGAACATATTCATAAAGAGATAGCAGAAGATACCGACACAAACTTTATCAGCAAGGGGCGGCAACAGACCTTGGAACAAGAGCCCGTTAAAGGACATCGCCACCCATGCAACGAGAATGATATAACCGACATGGCGCACCGTAGGGCTGAGGCGCGCTGCATCCACAAACAGTGAAAAAGCACCAAGGAAAAGCGCCGCCCATAATAATGTGGTGTTCATGCCCGTAATCAACAAAAATCCGAGCAACATAAACATCATAGCCGCACCACCAAAGTGATAGGGCGCCGCCAAATCTTCCACTTCATCAGAAGAGACAGCATTATTCTTATCCTCTTCTTCTGACAGCGCACCAGAGGTCACCTGTTTAAAATAGACAATGCCTGCGGTTCCGATAAACGAGAACAACAGCGCAGAAATGCAGAGAATAATAGTATAAAATGTTTCCATGCAATCAGATTTACTGATTCACAGCGATTTTGCAACTGAATGTTATATGCGAAGCCTTTTGTATGGTGGATGCACGGCTACCTGCGTCCAAAAAGCTTCTCAATGTCTTTGAGCTTCAGTTCAACATAGGTGGGCCGGCCATGGTTGCACTGTCCAGAATAAGGGGTCTCCTCCATCTGACGTAACATCGCATTCATCTCATCACGGCTCAGGCGACGCCCTGCCCGCACCGAGCCATGACATGCCATCGTTCCGCAGACTTCTTCGAGTTTTTCCTTCAAGCTCAGTGTCTCGCCAAACTCGCGCAAATCATCTGCTAAATTTTCCATCAAAGCTTTTACATTCACATCACCCAACAATGCCGGCACTTCCCGCACCACAATCGTTGAGTCGCCGAATGATTCTATCACAAGCCCTAGTTTTTCAAGTTCATCCTGACGTTTAATCAGTTCCCGTGCTGACTCGTCCTCCATCTCCATCACCTCGGGAATGAGGAGTGCTTGGCGCGGCATCCCTTCTTCATCGTAGGATTCTTTCATACGCTCATACACAAGACGCTCATGCGCGGCATGTTGGTCGACAATCACAATGCCATCGGCAGTTTGCGCAATTATATAGGTTTCATGCAATTGGGCATATGCCGCACCCAAAGGATAATCAATTTCTAGGGGCTCGGTTGGCTCTTCCCACTGACGGGCATTCGGTGGCGCTTGCTCAGCGGTAAAAATATCGT